>CAVCFM010000431.1:12679-19673 GCA_963601305.1 bacterium
CATTTAGGGAAGCTGCCGGATCCTGGAATACCATCTGGATATTACGGATAACTTCACGGTCTAAGGATTTTGAAATTTTTCCGGAAATACGTACACCCTTGTATAAAATTTCTCCGTTAGACAATGGGTTGACACGGATTACCGCACGACCGATCGTTGTCTTACCGGAACCGGATTCTCCTACCAGTGAGAATGTCTCTCCCTTGTGAATATCAAAAGTTGCATTTTTTACAGCTTTTACTGCACTGTCACCTTTTCCAAAAGTAATATCTACATTTTTTAAAGATAATAATATTTCTTTACCATTTTCATCGATTGGGCCATGCTCTGGTAAATGAGATGCATGCTCTACGTTTTCTGTGTTTCGATTTAGTTTAGACACGTTCTAAATCTCCTATATATTGAATGCTTTGACAAGTTTCTCATGAATGTTCTGAATGCCTTCCGGTTTTTCTACCTTTGGTGCATCCGGATGTAATAACCATGTTTTTGCGTAATGTGTATCTGTTACTTTAAACATTGGCGGTTCCTCTATGGTATCAATCTTCATACAATACGGATTACGTGGTGCAAATGCATCACCTACAATACTGTTGTAAAGTGAAGGCGGTGTACCTGTGATAGAGTAGAGTTTTGTATTTCTCTCGGCTAACTGAGGCAAAGAAGAAAGCAATGCCCATGTATATGGGTGGCGTGGATCATAGAATACTTCCTCCACCGTACCAACCTCAACAATCTGTCCCGCATATATAACTGCAACACGGTCTGCAATGTTGGCAACCACACCTAAATCATGTGTGATAAATACAATTGTATAATTGAACTCTTTCTGTAAATCCTTTAACAGTTTTAAAATCTGTGCCTGGATTGTTACGTCGAGCGCTGTTGTAGGCTCATCACAGATTAAAATCTTTGGCTGGCAGGATAACGCGATCGCAATAACGATACGCTGTCTCATACCACCGGAATACTGAAACGGATAATCATCAAAACGCGCTTCCGGATTTGGAATACCTACCTTGTCCATTAAGTCAAGTGCGCGAAGTCTTGCTTCATTTTCCGTACAATCCTGATGTTTCATAATAACAGATGTAATCTGCTTTCCGATCGTGATGATCGGGTTTAAGGAAGTCATCGGATCCTGGAATACTGTTGCAATCTTTTTACCGCGGATCTGGCTCCAGTCTCTTCCGTCTTTGATCTCTGCAAGATTTAAGATACAGGTACCATGTAATTTTTCAGCATTCTCATCCAGATATTTTACACGGAATGTAACTTTATCAAAAACAGCATTTCTCTGTTCCTCATCATTTAAGTCAACGCCAAGCTGCATTGCCTCTTTTAATGCCTGTAACAGTGCATTGTTCTGCTTGGTACGCTTGCGGAAACTAAAACGTCCGACAGAAAGATATACCTCTTTTGCAAGGATCTCATTTCTTGCCTCTGTCTCTGCGGAAATAGATGCGCTGATTTCTTTCTCATGTTTCGCTTTCAGCTCAGACATTTTTCTGTCAAATTCATGATTATAAGCTGTATCATGAGTAAGACTTGACGCACGCTCTTTTACCTTTTCCTGATGTGCTTTTTCAAATGCCTTGATCTTTGCATCTAACTCAGAAATTTTCTTTCCGGCTTCTTTGATCTTATCTTTTTCTTTGGATGGATCTAATGTCTGTTTCAGATTAAAGGTATTTGTTCTCTCACGTTTTAACTCGTGAAGCTCTTTTTCATAAGCAGCGGTCTCTTCCTCGCTTAAGTCCCCTCTTCTTCTCTTCTCAGACTCCAACTCAAGAATTGCTCTGTATGTTTCTGCACCAAACTCAAGTTTGGAATACTCATCCAGTTTTTTCTTGTTTTCCGCGATGACTTTCTTTGCATTGTCATTTAATTTAACAACCGTATCTGAAAGTTCTTCATCGCTAAAAATAATCTTACCATTATCAATGAATCCGTTGCTGTCTAACATTCCCGCAAATGTTTTTGTAAAAACAGATTTACCGGAACCGGACTCTCCAACGATTGCAATTGATTCATTCTCATAAATATCCAGCGAAACTCCACGGATAGCAGTAAGCACTCTGCCTCGCACATGAAACTTCACGATCAAATCTTTTACTGATAATAATACTTTTCTATCTTCCATTTAATTAACCTCTACATGTGTGTTCTTGGATCAGATGCATCACCAAGGTTCTGTCCAACGACATATAATACGACCGTAATAATAGAAGCTACGACTACCGGACTCCAGAACTCGAACTGCCAGCCAGGTGTAAGCATCGCACTCTCTGACTCGTAAATCAATCTACCAAGTGACATATCTGACATACCCATACCAATATAAGATAAGAACACTTCGTAAGAAATGTAGGATGGGATTTCTGTTGCTGCCAGTGTAACGATAACAGATGTCATAAATGGAAGAATATTCTTCATTGCAATCTTAAATGTGCTTGTTCCAAGACATTTTGATGCAAGATTGTACTCTCTGTCTCTTATGATAACTACCTGTGTACGGATAAAGTACGCGATTCCAAGCCATCCGGTAACGGTCAGTGCCAGTACCATGGTCCAGAAACCTGCCTTAAATAACATAACCATAACAGCGATCAACAAAATATATGGAATGTTTGCAAGGATGTTATAGATCTCTTGCATGAAAACATCCACTCTCTTGGAGAATCCCCAGATAGATCCCACAACTACACCAACTGATAAGTTGATCGCCGCACAGATAAATGCAAGGGAAATGGAAATTCTTGAACCAAACCACACTGCGTCAAAAGTAGACTGTCCTGCTGCACCGGTACCTAAAATCCAGTGAATACTCATTCCAAGTCTCTCGATCGCCGCTGACGGTGACAAATGCTTTGTTGTCGCATCCATTAAGTTACCAAACTTGTCATACTCTACAAACAACGGATAGATGTAAGTGAATGCGATCAATACAGCTAAAATTGATAAAACAATAATATTTATTTTTTTCTTAAAGAATACACGGAATACAGAATGCCAGTAAGAATATCTCGGCGCTGTAATCTTTTCTGATTCCAAATCACTGTGGTCTACCGGAGCAAATAATTCTTCCTCCGGCATACCAAACTTTTCTAAATCCTGACTCATTTCTATTACCTGTCCTTTGTTGAGAATGAAATTCTAGGATCAACCATCGACATTAAAACGTCACCTAAGATAAGGGATGTAACTGTCAGGATCGCATAGAATAACGTTCCGCCGACAATAACACCATTATCGTATTTGTTGATAGCCTCTGTTAACAAGTTACCAATACCAGGAACAACATATACACGCTCTGTAATGATCGCTCCAGTTAATGCTCCAAGCACTGCAGCCGGGATACCCTGAATAATCGGGATCACTGCATTCTTTAAAATATGTTTAGAGAAAATCTCACTCTCTGTCAA
This sequence comes from bacterium, assembly GCA_963601305.1. Taxonomy (GTDB): domain Bacteria; phylum Bacillota; class Clostridia; order Lachnospirales; family Lachnospiraceae; genus Roseburia. The sequence continues at coordinate 16,105 of CAVCFM010000431.1, forward strand.
ACCACCGGATCTTGCAAATTTGACATAATCAGAGTTCATCTGATCGATCATGTAACGTCTTAACCATTTCATCAGGTTAGCCACTGACGGAAGGGCCAACGATACGATTGGCAATACATACATCAGCTTACTTGGCGACTCCATATCAAAGGTCGTCGGCATGCCAAGGCTTCCACCGATCGCCTTAAATAAGAAGATGTAAGCAAGTGAAGGCACTGCAATAATAAATACAATATATAATGTACCGATCTTATCAACAAGCTTGTCTTTCTTTCTTGCCATAAGAATACCAAGCGGTACACCGATCAGATAAGACATCATAACTGCGATGAGACCAATGACAAAGGAATATCCGATTTTGGATTTTCCTGCTTTGTAGGTAGCTACATTGGTGTAATCGTCATCGTATCGCTCTTCATATAATAAGCTCGATTCTCTTGAACCCTGCATATAAGTTGCAGTATGCAGGTTATCCGCACTTTCCTCCACCAGTCCTGTCGGATAAGTTACGGTTGATTTTATATAAGATCCCTGGTGACTTGTCATTGTACTGAATACATCCACACCCTGGTTTACTGTGTAGGAAGTTCCAAGGTTAATTGTCACGATATTCTGATGAATGTACGGGAACTTCGAATCAAAATAAAGCAAATATTTGTGTGTTGTACCATTACCAATGATCGCCGGCGAGAACTTTTCTCCGCCATACACCGGATCATGTAACGTAAAGGTGAGTCCTCTCTCCCCTACGATATCTTCAACATTATTAATATTATCAATTGTTATTAAATTAGAAAAATATTTTCCCAAACGGGTTGTCAATGGGACATCTTTATATGCAAAAAGCTGCTGCTGACCACCGTCGGCATACTTTTTCTTGTTCATCATAACGGCATCTTTACGGACAACCGTATAGCCTTGAGATTTATAATATTTAGTGAATTTATTTACATATTCACTGACCTTTTCAGAATCCTGCTCTTTTGTTCTTCCAAATCCAACAACGGAAGATCTCTCCTCCTCTGTCAGTTCCCCATTTTTTACAAGCTCTGTCAACCATTCAGAATAGGTTACATAGTCAAGATAACCATACTCTTCCCATTTTGAATACTTGTAAGCTACTTTTGCATTGTTACTTGTATGTGAATATTTATTATCCCCTGCAAAAACAAGGTTGCGGTCTAACAGCGTGTAAATCATAACCATAACCAATGCAACCACGATCACGATTGACACGAGTCCATGTAATATACGTTTTATTAAATATTTTGTCATAATTGTTCACTCATCAATAGTGCACGGGAGCGGGATAATACCCGCTCCTATGCAGTGTTATTAGTAGATACGATTAATAAATACCGATAGATTTAATCATGTATCCTGCATAATCTGGCTGGAATGTATCCAGATATGTTGCAGGATCACCATAGTCAGGACCCCATCCGGATAAATCGCAGAAGTCATAGTTCATCTCGTAACCATAGCTCATGTAATATCCGCTGTAGTACCAGTCTGTGTTATCAGCTGCAGCGATCAGGTTTACCTGTACCATATTCTGTGTAGAAGCCTCGATAGACTGCTTGGTAGCATTTGCTCTGTTTGTGAACGGCTCACTAGCTGAATTATATACAAGATCGATCTGGATTGGGTTGTCAGCATCGATTGTAAGACCATCTGCTGTCAACTCTTCAATTGCCTGATTTAACTCTTCTAATGCATTATCCGGATTGTACCATCCATCATATCCGTCAGAAGAACCTGCACCATCATTTGCTGTAGGATCCCATACTGTGATCTTCACGCCGTCAGCATCGATCTGAGCCTGCACGATCTCACCATAGTATGTGCCTGCCGGGAAGGTTGTCTCTGTTCCATTGATATCAACGGTTGTATCTTCTTCCAAAGAAACGAAGTTACCCGGTGTATAAGAGTTTCTCATGGATGCATATTTCAGGTCATCACCAACAGTCTGTGCCATGTAAGTACCACGGTCTAATCCCATAGCAAGTGCTCTACGGAAGTGAACGTTCTGCATAGCCTGTTTTGTTCTTGCTGCATCTTCCTCTGTCTGGGAAGAAACAACTTTTGTTGTATCGTTTGCATTTGCAAACTGATTACGGTTAATATTGAAGAATCCGCTGTAAGATGTTGCATCTGTAAGAGATACATATGCATAGTCATCATAGTATCCATCAGATTTGCAAGCCTCTAAAGCTGCGGAGTTAAGACCTGTTCCGTCTAATGTTCCGGAAATAGTATCTTTATAAGTCTTAGTCGCATCAGAGCCATCATTGTATAACCATGTCAATGTATGGATATTGATGTTATCTGCATTCCAGTAAGACTCATTTGCCTGGAATACAATTGTGTTCTTAGATGTAAAGTTCTTTACAACATATGGTCCGCAGTATGCGATAGAGTCAGAATCTTTTGCATATGTGTAATCTGCTGCGTCAGCATCATATTCAACACCGAACTTACCACCCATGGACTCATAGAAGGATCTGTTCATCGGAGCAAATACGTTGTAACCAAGCATTGTTGTAAAGTATGTGCAAGGAGCTTCGAGAGTATACTCTAATGTATAATCATCAACAGCTTTTACACCAACCTCGGCAAAGTCTGTGATCTCGCCGGAAATATATTCAGATGCGTTTGCGATGATACCTTCAACCAGGTACTCAAGACCGCCCTGTGCATCCATCATATGCTGCATACCTGCAACAAAGTCATCTGCTGTCACATCAGCAACTTTTCTTCCCTGGGAATCAACCCATGAAACGCCCTCACGGATATGGAATGTATATGTTAATCCATCATCGGATACTTCATAGCTCTCAGCTAATGCCGGCTGTAATGTACCCTCTCCATCATACTCCATTAATCCATCGTATGTGTTTACAAGTGCCTCAGAATCTACTGCCTGAGAAGTTGCAAGGATATCCCATGTTGTAGGATCCTGTGTATACAGGTTGTAGTTATAAGTATCTTTGATTGTGTAACCCTGCTCCTCTAAGTAAGATCTTGCCCAATCTTCATACTCACCTGTTCCTCTTAACTCAGCCCATTTTGCTCTCATTGTGCTGATATCAGATGCTTTGATAAGCTCTGTTGTCACAAGGGCGTTATGGAATCTGTCCATATCATTTCCCCAAAGAGTATAGTCAATTGTGTACGGAGCAACGCGTGTGATCGCATAGTTACCACCTTTTGACTGTATAGGAAGTACAACTGCTGACTCCATTAATTTTGCTTCTGCAATTGCCTGAAGGGCAAATCTTTCAGAAACGGTCTGTGCCTCATCAACTTTCTGGTAAGCAGTCCAGAAATCTCCGAGTTCTTCGTCATAAAGAGCTGCAGATACCTCTTCATAATTTGCAGGTGCTCCAGTCTCGCCTTCATTTCCTCCTGCTGCTTCTGTGCCAGCTTCGGTACTGTCGATGGCATAAGAATCTTCATCATCAGAAGCGCTTGTTCCGCCACCGCATGCAGTCATACCAGCTGTCATAGCAAGTACAAGCATAAGGCTTACTACTTTTTTCTTCATAATAGTTCCTCCTATAGAAATT
>CAVCFM010000432.1:0-1866 GCA_963601305.1 bacterium
TCGTGGAACCGTGGAAATGCCCGTATCACAACGGCAGATTGTGCATGGAGCTGATAAAACGCGGACAATGAAAAAAGGGGAACATTATGATTCATAAAAAATATTACGAATTGTTAGAAAAACAGGAACAACTTTTGGCGAGAAAAAACATAAAGACGGATTTTTACAACGGCGTATATGACCGTTACGAATATCCGGTGCTGACAAGAGAACATATCCCGCTCACCTGGCGGTACGATCTGAATGAGGAGACAAATCCGTATTTTATGGAGCGGCTGGGAATTAACGCGGTGATGAATTCCGGGGCGATCGAGTTGAATGGAAAATATTATCTGGTTGCCAGAATTGAGGGGAATGACAGAAAATCATTTTTTGGCGTGGCGGAGAGCGACAACGGTGTGGACGGATTCCGGTTCTGGGATTACCCGATCCTCTTAGAGGACACCTGTCCGGAGGAGACCAATGTCTATGATATGCGGCTTACCAAACATGAAGACGGCTATATATACGGGGTGTTCTGCTCCGAGAGCAAGGATACCTCAGTCAATGATCTGTCGGCGGCGGTAGCGGCGGCGGGAATTGTCCGTACAAAGGATTTAAAGCACTGGGAGAGGCTGGACAATCTGGTGACATTAAATTCCCCACAGCAGAGAAATGTGGTTTTACATCCGGAATTTGTGGATGGAAAATATGCGTTTTACACAAGACCGATGGATGATTTTATCGAGACAGGAAGTGGCGGTGGAATCGGGTTTGGCTTGTGCGACGACATTACGCATGCAGTGATCGATGAGGAAAAAATGACGAGTCTTCGCAGATATCACACGATCACAGAGGCAAAAAACGGTGCAGGTGCCACCCCGATAAAAACAGATAAAGGGTGGATCCACATTGCACACGGCGTCAGAAATACCGCAGCGGGTCTGCGCTATGTCATCTATGCGTTTGCAACGGATTTAAAAGACCCGTCCAAGGTGATCGCACAACCGTCGGGGCTGTTGATCGGACCAAGAGGAATGGAACGCGTCGGCGATGTCAGTAACGTGGTATTTACAAACGGGGCAATCGTAAACGAAAAAAATGAAGTGTTTATCTACTATGCATCTTCTGACACCAGAATGCATGTGGCGACCACGACAATAGACAAACTTGTGGATTATGTGTTCCGCACGCCAGAGGACCCACTTCGTTCCGTGGAATGTGTGGCACAGAGATGCGATCTGATACGGAAAAACTTAGAGTTGTTAAGCAAATAGCAGGGAAGGATAAAGGAGAAGAAAAATGAGCAAATATCAGATGATCAGCCCGGAGGTTAAAAATGTACCCTGGCAGGAGCGCCCGGAGGATCTTGTGGGTGCGCCAATCTGGCGGTACCGTGAAAATCCGATTATCGGAAGAAATCCCATAAAAGGTGTGGCAAGAATTTTTAACAGTGCAGTAATGCCTTATGGAGATGAGTTTATCGGTGTGTTCCGCGGCGAGCAGACCAACGGTATCCCATATATCTATATGGGAAGAAGCAAGGACGCGATCCACTGGGATTTCGACGAAAATAAGATCCAGTTTGTGGATGAGGAAGGCAAGCCGTTTATGCCGGTTTACGCCTATGATCCGAGACTGGTAAAAGTGGAAGACACCTACTATATTATCTGGTGCCAGGATTTTTACGGCGCAGCGATCGGCATGGCTAAGACGACAGATTTCCAGACATTTACGAGGATTGAGAACCCGTTTTTGCCGTTTAACCGCAATGCGGTGCTGTTCCCGAGAAAAATAAACGGAAATTATATGCTGTTATCCAGACCGTCTGACAGCGGACACACACCGTTTGGCGATATTTTTATCAGCGAGAGCCCGGACATGGTA
>CAVCFM010000432.1:1876-4164 GCA_963601305.1 bacterium
GACACAGACATGTGATGGGAAAAGGCCAGGAATGGTGGGAATCCTTAAAAATCGGAGGCGGCGCTGCACCGATTGAGACTTCAGAGGGATGGCTGCTGTTTTATCACGGCGTCAGCGGAACCTGTAACGGATATGTGTATTCCATCGGCGGGGCGATTTTGGATATCGACAACCCGTCCATTGTAAAATATCGCTGTGAGAACTTCCTTCTGACACCGGAAGAGTGGTATGAGGAGCGGGGATTTGTGCCGAATGTATGCTTCCCATGTGCAACGATCCACGATTCCGCGACGGGGAAAATCGCAATTTATTACGGCGCGGCAGACAGCTATGTGGGGCTTGCGTTCACACAGTTAGATGATGTGATCGATTATATCAAGGAGCACAGCGTGGTGACAGGATCGGATACAGAGATCGGAAAGCGATAATATGCGATGAGAATATTACCTGATCATGAAAAATTACAATATAGCGGGCGCATCGATTTTGACGATGCGCTGCATCCGGTGTTTATCTATGCTGCCAGCTATGTGAAACTGGTTTTTACCGGGACATCGGTAACGGTTGGAATATCGAACCGGCACAATTACTGGGACAATTATCTGGGATATATTCTGGATGGTGAGCAGAAAAAGTTTGCATTGGCGGCAGAGGAGGGCGAGCGGGAATATACGCTCGCCGAACATATGGAGGCAGGGGTTCATGAACTGTTGCTGTTTAAGCGCATGGACTCCTGCCATATTTTTACCCTGAACGGGTTTGGGTTAGACGACGGTGCCACTGTGTTACAGCCCAAGAAGAAGCCATATCGGCGCATCGAAGTGTTTGGGGACAGCGTGTCCTGCGGGGAAGTGTCGGAGGCGGTGGACTGTTGCGGCAGAATCGACCCGGCTCACAATGGAGAGTTTTCCAACAGCTGGTATTCGTATGCCTGGATTGCGGCAAGGAAACTGGGCGCGGAACTTCATGACACCTCGCAGGGAGGGATTGCCCTGCAAAACGGTACGGGCTGGTTTGGCGCACCGGATTATCTGGGAATGGAATCCTGCTACGACAAGCTGGAATATTGTCCCGATTTAAGCGAGGCAAAGCCGTGGGATTTTAAATGGTACCGGCCGCAGGTGGTGATCGTGGCGATCGGGCAGAATGACAGCCATCCATATGATCATATGGCGGAGGACTATGATGGCGCTAAGGCAGAAAACTGGAGAGCACATTACCGTGCATTTGTGGAAAAACTGATGGAGATTTATCCGAAGAGCCAGATCATACTGGCGACAACCATTTTATGCCATGATCAAAACTGGGACCGGGCGATCGAAGTGGTATGCAGGCAGATCGCAAGTCCCCGTGTGCACCATTTTTTGTATCGGAACAATGGCTGTGGAACGCTGGGACATATCCGGATCCCGGAGGCGGAGAAGATGGCAGAACAGTTAGTGGCATATATTGAAATGCTGGGAGATATCTGGTGGGAGGATGAGATAAATGATTGACTATGAGAGGGGAATTGCCAACCGTGGCAACTGGGACAGAATGAAGCGGCTGATGAAGCGTGCAGAGGCGGGAGAGAAGCTGACGATCGCCTTTATCGGCGGCTCGATCACAATGGGGGCGCTTTCGTCCACGCCCCAAAAGTGTTATGCCTATCATGTGTACGAGTGGTGGTGTGCGACATTTCCGCAGGCAGAATTTACCTATCTCAATGCCGGGATCGGAGCGACGGATTCCCAGTTTGGCTGCGCAAGGGTGGAAGCGGATCTGCTAAGATATGAGCCGGATTTTGTTATTGTAGAGTTCTCCGTCAATGATGAGAGTACGGAGCATTATCTGGAGACTTACGAGGGGCTGGTGCGAACCATCTATGGCGCAAAATGCAGCCCGGCGGTCTTGCTGGTACACAATGTCTATTACCATAATGGAGCAAATTCACAGGTGATGCATGCAAAAGTGGCGCGCTATTATGAGATTCCCGCAGTCAGTATGCAAAGCTGTATCTACCCGGAGGTGGCATCCGGCAGAATTGATGCCAGAGAGATTACGTCCGATGATTTACATCCGAACGATGCAGGGCATACCCTGGTGGCATCCGTGATTACCTATCTGCTGGAAAAAATGCGGATGGCGGATGGCAAGGAAGCACCGGCGCCTGCATTAAAACCGGCATTTACCAGAAATGAGTACGAAAAATCCGTGCGCTGTCAAAATGGGAACTGCGCGGTGAAAACAGAAGGATTTGCAGCGGATGAGGCTTTGCAGCACGGCATCACGGATATTTTTAAAAATGG
>CAVCFM010000433.1:0-3080 GCA_963601305.1 bacterium
TGTATACACAGACGATGGATCGTCACGTCATGCACTCCCGTATCCGGATGTGTCGCATAACACATCCCAAGGGTGATGTAGGGACCTGCATCATCCGGTGTGTTCGTCGGCGCCGGGACCAGATCATACAGATTAAAATCTGCATCGTCCGCCCTGTGCACAACCTGCTGGCAGGGCGCCGCCCCCTCCGATACAACCGGCGGTATCGGATTTGCCACGCTCTCATAGAGCATTTTTCCAAGGTTCTCCGGTTCGCAGTCTAACAGGGCTGCCACACGCTTTCTGCTTGCCAGTAACCCGATTGCCACGCTGGCATCGGGATGCCCTTTTACATTGTGAAATACCATCGCCGGTCCCTCTTTGGTCGGACGCTTTACCGTTCCTCCGGCTCCCACATAGCGGTAGACACCTGCAAGCTCCGCCATCGGGTCGACCTCCACATCCGTTTCAGTCAGCTGCCCCGGCAGATTTTTCAGCAGCTCCAACGCGCTTCTTAAATCTCTTACCTGATTTGCCATGATTCTCCTCCTTCATAAAGCCCCGCCGCGCATTTTCTAATATGCCATGGCCGGAACTATCTATCTCAAATTTTATCTTTCACGCGGTAGTGAATCAATTCGATTTATGGTATAATTGTTTCCATATTGGAATGAAAGGACGAACTCATCCATGACATTTGAGCAGCTGGATTTTTTTATCACAACCGTACAATCTGAGACTTTTTTTGATGCCGCGGAAAAACTGCACACCACGCAGTCGACGCTTTCCAAGCAGATGAAAAAACTGGAAAAAGAACTGGATCTGACGCTCTGGGACCGCAGCAGGCGCTCCGCGGTGCTCACTCCGGCAGGGGAAGCATTTTACAAGGAAGCGTTAAAGCTCTCCCACCAATACCATGCCATGCTCCGCAACATGCAGGCGTTTCGTCAGCCGGACAGCAAAACCATCTGCCTCGGGACACTGCCGATTCTCTCCCAGTATGGCCTGACGGCGCCCTTAAACCGGTTTGCAAAGCTGCATCCCGAAGTGCAGCTCTCCATATTCGAAGTGGAGGAGCAGGAACTCTTGTCCGGATTTTCACAAGATAAATTCGATCTGATCCTCGCCCGCGAGACGATGATAGACCAGTCCCTCTATCACTTTTGTCCGGTTGCAACAGACCAGCTCTGCGTCATGCTGCCTGCCGCCCATCCGCTTGCCGGCAAATCCCCACTTTCACTCTCCGAGATTGCCGGGGAAAATTTTATCCTGATGCATCCTTACACCTCGATCTATCAGCTGTGTCAGAAATTATTTGAACAGACAGACATCACACCCCACATTCTCCGCACCGCCCGGATGGAGTCTATCATCAGCGCCGTCCAGTTTGGTGAGGCGATCAGCCTGTTTCCAGAGAGCAATTTTAACCTGTTCCGTCATCCCGGCGTTGTGGCTGTTCCGCTAAGTGATGCACCGGAGCTTCGGATTGGAATTGCATACAAAAAAGAGCCGCAAAGCGACTCTTTTAGTGCAAAAGCAATATGTGAAGCATTAGCTTCATCCGATGCTTAAATCCGCAAAAGGATTTTTTTCTTTCTCCGTCGTCTCCGGGGAAATCTGATGCATCAGAAATGTCTTCGCCAGTGGAAGCCATGCCGCACAGGCATGCGCCTTCTCCTCCCTGTATGGCTCGAACAGATTTCTTCCCAGTGAAAATCCATGGTCTCCAAACTGGAACATGTGAAGCTCATACGGCACGCCTGTCTCATGCAGCTTTTCTGCCATCCGCACCGACTGAATGGAGGGCACCATGCCGTCGTCGATGGCTGCCGCCAAAAACATCGGGCATGTATCCCCAGACACATGATAGTACGGGCTGAACTTTTTCTCTGCTTCCTCATCCGGTTCGCTGCATCCGAACACGTGGGAGTTCAAATCCATTGGAAATGCCGGATTCGGATGCGCTTTGTTGTGTGCATTCTGATATACATAGTCAAAAAGTCCATAGATGCACATCGCAGACAACGGCTTAAAAGTTTCCGGTTTTTCGTGGAAATACTCTGACAGCAATGGCTCCTTCCAGGTAGTTGCAAGCATCCCGCACAGATGCGCTCCCGCTGAAAATCCGATGATCGAGATCTTATCTTCGTCCACGCACCACTCTTTTGCATGCGCGCGGATCGTCAGGATCGCTTTGCCAAAATCAATGACCTGCGCCGGGAACAGCGTCTTTCCCTCCGGCGCCCGCTCTGCCACACTGTATTCCAGCACAAACGCCTGATATCCGTCCATCGCAAATGCCATGGCAACCGGGTCCCCCTCGTTTCCGTGTCTCGGACAGCTCCGGTAAGCACCTCCCGGGCAGACAATGACTGCCGGTTTCGGAATTGGTTCCGGGATAAATGGGTCCGGCATCGTCAAAAATGTCGTAAGCTCCACATCATCCCTGTCTTCCCACAATTTTATCGTCTCTATCTTCATGCTTCTCTCCGCCTTTCTGAAAGTGAATACCGGTACCTGCCACCGGTTAATTCTTCCCGGATACCGTATGCTTCCATCTGCAATAACGCACTTCCGCCATACGGAATCTCCACCTCAAGTTCCACTGTTTCACCTTCGCCGTATTTCCAAGCAACCCTGTAAGTTCCCGCGCAGGAGTCCACTTTAGCGTTGGCATAGCCCAGCCGTTTATCCGGCTTTGGCGCGATCAATACCTTCTCAAAGCCCGGATATTCCTCCATCGGATGGATGCCGCAGCTCTCGCGGTATAGCCATTCCACGATCGAGCCAAACGCATAGTGGTTGAGGCTTGATGTCCCAGTCAGATGCCCGGTCTCATCCAGCGCATCCCATGACTCCCACACGGTTGTCGCACCACGTTTTACCTGATACAGCCAGCTCGGATATCCCTCCTGAAATAAAAGGTCATACGCCTCTTTGTCAAATCCTGCCTTAGACAGCGCCAGACAGATATACACGGTTCCGACAAATCCGGTGTCCAGATGCCCGCCATTTGCCAGAATCTTTTCTACCAGCTTTTCTCCGTTGGCTCTCCATGCGTTCTTTTCGGCAATCTCCATGTAAATAGCCAGAATATATGC
>CAVCFM010000434.1:0-2929 GCA_963601305.1 bacterium
GCAGGGCTCGATGGAGGTCGCGCCGGACTGGCATCCGCGCTACCAGAACAGCCGTAAGACTTACGAGTACCGGATATTAAACCGGACATTCCGCATGCCCACAAGGCGGCTGGATACTTATTTTTATCATCATAATCTGGATGTGGAAAAAATGAGAGCGGCGGCGGCTTATCTGGAAGGAGAGCACGATTTTAAGAGTTTCTGCGCGGTCAACGCCCAGGTGAAGACCACGGTGCGCACGATTTATGAGTGCAGTGTGACAAAAGAGGATGATATCATCACCATCCGTGTGACCGGAAACGGTTTTTTGTATAATATGGTCCGGATCATTGCCGGAACCCTGGTACAGGTCGGGGGAGGTATGATAGAACCAAAGCAGATGGAACAGATTTTGGCGGCGAAGGACAGAGAGGCTGCGGGCCCAACTGCACCGGCGCACGGACTCACGATGATGGGGATAGAGTATCTGTAAGCTGCGGGTAATCTTTTAAATATACCAAATAATTCTTGACACACGGGGACTCGTGTAATATAATATCTAAGTCTGTGATAGTGAATAAATGTAGCTCCAAAGCCCCGGAGCATCATTTTAACTATAAACAATTATCATGCGCACCGACGATGTGTCCGGACATTCACATTGTTACCGCGTATCATAACATTTTTATTCAGGAGGAAAATCAATGAAAACTTTTATGGCTAGCCCAGCTACCATTGATAGAAAATGGTATGTAGTTGACGCTGAAGGTATGACATTAGGACGTTTAGCATCTGAAGTTGCTAAAGTATTAAGAGGAAAGAATAAAGCAATCTTTACACCGCACATCGATACAGGTGATTATGTGATCGTTGTAAATGCAGAGAAGATCAAAGTAACCGGTAAGAAGTTAGACCAGAAGATTTATTACAATCACTCCGATTATGTTGGTGGTATGAAAGAGACCACATTAAAAGAAATGTTAGCAAAACATCCGGAAAGAGTTATCGAGCATGCTGTTAAGGGAATGCTTCCAAAGGGACCTTTAGGACGTGAGATGTATACAAAGTTATTCGTATACGCAGGACCGGATCACAAACATGCAGCTCAGAAACCTGAAGCTTTAACATTTTAATTAGGAGGTAAACGACATTGGCTAATACAAAGTATTACGGAACAGGAAGAAGAAAATCATCTGTTGCCAGAGTATATTTAGTACCAGGTACAGGTAAAATCACAATCAATAAAAGAGATATCGATGAGTATCTTGGATTAGAGACATTAAAAGTTATCGTTCGTCAGCCATTAGTTCTCACTGAGACTGCTGATAAGTTCGATGTTTTAGTAAACGTTCGCGGTGGTGGTTACACCGGACAGGCAGGAGCTATCCGTCACGGTATCGCTCGTGCATTACTGAATGTAGACGCTGAGTACAGACCAGCTCTTAAGAAAGCAGGATTCTTAACACGTGATCCTCGTATGAAAGAGCGTAAGAAATACGGTCTCAAAGCTGCACGTCGTGCACCACAGTTCTCCAAGAGATAATTATTTCAGAGAGTATATTACAGCACTCCAGGACTTTGTTCTGGAGTGTTTTTGTGGCTCTTTGTCAAGAGTTGGGGTAAAAATTTTTCTAGAGACAGGATTTAACATCCTGTCTCTACTTTTATGTTAGCGATAAAAAGATTCGATTCCTAAAGTTATTAAAGTTACGATAACCAAAAGCATTTCGTTTTATTACTTTGATAGCATTGTTAGTTCCTTCTGTATATCCGTTGGTATATGAACAATCAAAAGCGTTAAGTATGTATTGAGACCAGTTCCCAAGCATTGTTAGGCAGGCTTTAAATTCATCAAGACCACTGGCTTGAGCAGCAAGTACAAAAAATTTTAATTTCTTAGAGGCTTCACTTCTATTTTGAGATTTCATAAAATCATAAAAAAGTTCTTTTAGGTGATATGCTGTTGCTAAATCTGGAGATTGGAGCAACATGATTTCCAAAGCAGTTATACTGTCTTCATTTAGCTTCTCGCGATGCGTAAGGAGTATTCGTCGGCTTCTTTTGAAGTATTTTCGTTTGTCTGGATGAAGATTTTTTTGAATACGCTTCCGGACATTTTCAAGCGCCCAGGTGACGTAGCGGACAACATGAAACTTATCAATTACAATAGTAGCGTTTGGAAAGTAGTCACGCGCAAGATCCTTATATACGCGATTCATGTCAGTAATAAAGTATTTAACATCTTTTTTATTTGGAAACGCTTGCAAGTATTGCATCAGCTCTGTTTGCGAGCGCGAAGGGAGAATATCAAAAAGCTTATGATCTTTTGCGTCAGTAAGAATAGCTTGAAATTTTTGCCCACCGGCATTCCCTTTGAATTCGTCGATTGAAAGGACAGTGGGAAGTGCTGTGGGCTTTGGATACTGAACATCTTGCATCCTGCGGAAAATGGATGACACAGAAATGCCAGACAAAACAGCAGCCGAAGAAACACTCTGTCGGTTTGCGAGAAGATGTATGGAATAAAAAGCAAGGCGTGTGGTAATGCGACAATGCTTAGGAAGTATGGGAAAATTTTCATAAAAGTGCTTTGAACAGGAAGGACAATGGTAACGGCGTTTGCGATAATGCATAAATGTTTTCTTGCCGAGAACAGGGACATCTTTAATGATAGATGTACGGTAATCGTGGATTTGATTCGTAAGCGTTTGGCAATGAGGACAAACATGAGGACGCCGCTTCAGTGAGAAAAAAAGATGAAGCTCATCGCTAGTGGAATGTAAATCTTCTAAAATCATGTCTTCCAATTCAAAGAGTTTTGGGATAAAATCAATAGTAGGCATAGGGTTCGATCCTTTCTGTATGTTTGGTTGTGGTGACTTAATTATACAGGAATCGAAACTCTGTGCCTATTTATTTTTGATTTACCCCCAAGTAAAGTTTAGAACCA
>CAVCFM010000435.1:0-6085 GCA_963601305.1 bacterium
GGTGTTAGTTGTGATCGGTATCGGTGGTTCTTACCTTGGTGCAAGAGCAGCCATCGAATTCTTAAGACACGGTTTTTACAACAATCTGCCAAAAGAAGTGCGTAAGACACCGGAGATTTACTATGCAGGTAACAGCATCAGCGGTACATATTTAAAAGGACTTGTGGACGTTATCGGAGACAGAGATTTCTCTGTAAATATCATTTCCAAATCCGGAACAACCACAGAGCCTGCTATCGCATTCCGTGTATTCAAGGAAATGCTTGAGAAAAAATACGGCAAAGACGGCGCTGCAAAGAGAATTTATGCGACTACAGACAAAGCAAAGGGAGCACTTAAGAACCTTGCAACTGAGGAAGGTTATGAGACTTTCGTGGTACCGGATGATGTAGGTGGACGTTTCTCTGTACTTACCGCAGTAGGACTTCTTCCGATCGCAGTCAGCGGCGCAGATATCGATAAATTAATGGAAGGTGCAGCAGAGGGAAGAAAGCTTGCATTAGAGAAAGATTTTGCAGAAAATGATTCCTTACAGTATGCAGCAGTCCGCAATATTTTACTCCGCAAGGGCAAATCCATCGAAGTTCTGGCTGATTATGAGCCAAGCCTTCACTATGTGGCAGAATGGTGGAAACAGCTTTACGGTGAGAGCGAAGGAAAAGACCAAAAGGGTCTGTTCCCGGCATCCGTAGATCTGACCACAGACTTACATTCTATGGGACAGTTCATCCAGGATGGTTCCAGAGTGATGTTTGAGACCGTGCTGAATATCGAAAAATCCAGAGAGACCGTTGTGATCAACGAGGAGCCGGTAGATTTGGACGGACTCAACTACCTTGCAGGCAAGGATATGGATTTTGTCAATAAGAGCGCAATGAACGGAACTATTTTGGCACACACTGACGGAAATGTGCCGAACCTTATGGTTAAGATCCCGGAGCAGAACGAGTTCTACTTAGGAGAGTTATTCTACTTCTTCGAGTTTGCAGTTGGAATCAGCGGTTACCTCTTAGGAGTAAACCCATTCAACCAGCCGGGTGTTGAGAGCTACAAGAAAAATATGTTTGCACTTCTCGGCAAACCGGGGTATGAAGAGGCAAGAGAGGCTCTGATGAAGAGACTGTAATCCGGCGCGGAGTTTTCCGCAGAGCTACAGGAAAAATATATTTACACTTATTGAGTAAGTGAGTAAAAAGGTGTGGAATCCAGTAAAATCAATGGTTCCACACCTTTTTTGCTCGAAAAACAGGCAATGAAAAATGCGTAAATTTCTACAGCCAAAAGTATTGACAAATCAAATTTTGTGCAAAATGCTAGTGCGAAAGTAGCATAAAAATTACAAAAACTTGACAAGTAAAAGCAGCTTTGCTATAATCCCTGCTGTAACAAATCCGTAATAATTGTAATAAATACGAATAAAATGGAACAAAAAAGTGTAACACTATTTAAAAAATAGTTCACACATATGGAGGTTTCTATGAGTTTGAAAAAGAGAGCGGTTAGTGGCGTCATAATTGCCGGTTCGCTGGTAGTGATGAGCACGATCGCAGGAACTGCAAATACAGTGGCAGTTGAACGCACCAGTGTTGCAGTGGAGACAAGAACGGACTTAGCTACGAATGGGACGGCAGGAATTGTTGTTCGTTTAGATCAGATTGAGGCAGAGGCTTTTGACGGGATTGACAGAATCGCTGCAAGCATGGAACAGACGAAGGCAGAGCTGGTTGCTACAGCGGAAGAGTCGGAAGAAGCGACAGAAGAAGTCATGTCCGAGGAAGAACTGTCATGGCAGAATCGTCTTATGGCGAATGTGGATGAGTTTTTATATGTCAGATCCGCAGGCGACGAGAATGCAGAGATTGTAGGAAAGATGTATAAGGGAGACGTGGCAGAGATTGTGGAGTCCGGAGATACTTGGACACACATCATATCCGGCAACGTAGATGGCTGGGTCATGAATTCCTATTGTGTATTTGGCACCGATGCGATGAATTATGCGTCAGAGAATTTTGACACATCGGCAGAGATCCAGACCAACGGTCTTAGAATCCGCAGGGAGGCAGACACCGATGGCGCAGTAATCGCTGCGGTATCCACCGGTACAGAGCTTACGGTAAATACCGATGCAGAGACGGTAGATGGCTGGGTAGCCGTTGAGTACGGCGGAGAGACCGGTTATGTCAGCGCAGACTATGTCACCACAGACTTAGAGTTGGGAGAGGCAATCACCCTTGCAGAAGAGCAGGAGGCTATCGAGAAGGCAAAGGCCGAGGAAGAGGCAAAAAAGTCCGCACAGGTAGCCAGCAGCGGAACCGTGCAGAGCGAATCCGTGGCTGCATCCGTAGATGATGTGACGCTTTTGGCAGCGCTGATCCAGTGTGAGGCAGGCAATGAGAGTTACG
This sequence comes from bacterium, assembly GCA_963601305.1. GTDB lineage: Bacteria > Bacillota > Clostridia > Lachnospirales > Lachnospiraceae > Roseburia. The sequence continues at coordinate 2,403 of CAVCFM010000435.1, forward strand.
AGGGACAGCTCGCAGTTGGCGCAGTTGTTATGAACCGTGTAAAATCCGGCAGTTATCCGGGAAGCATTTCCGGTGTCGTTTATCAGAGCGGACAGTTCCCGCCGGCAGGAAGCGGCAGCGTGGCAGCGATCGCAAGCAGAGGTCCGAAGTCAAGCTGTGTGCAGGCAGCACAGGAAGCAATCAACGGTATGGACAATACCTCCGGGGCAACGCACTTTGCGAGAACATCCTCCGGACATGCAGGTGTGGCGATTGGTAACCACGTATTTTATTAGAAGATAGAGCAATAAAACATTGAGAAATACAGCCGCAGGAAGCGTTAGAAATTCCTGCGGCTGTTCTTGTATTTTACAATCAAATATAGTAATATGTTATCTAACAGAAAACTATAAACACAATATTATGGAGGGGATTATGGGATTTTTTATTGGTGTACTCGTATTTTTGATCATTATTGCACTGCTGATCGCGGCATCCTGCGTTAAGATCGTGCCACAGGCGAATGCTTATGTTGTGGAGCGTCTGGGTGGCTTCCTTACGACCTGGTCAGTAGGACTTCATTTCAAAGTGCCGTTTATCGACCGTGTTGCAAAGCGTGTGACATTAAAGGAGCAGGTGGTTGATTTCCCACCGCAGCCGGTTATTACCAAGGATAATGTTACGATGCAGATTGATACCGTTGTTTATTATCAGATTACAGATCCGAAGCTTTACGCATACGGCGTGGAGAATCCGATCATGGCAATCGAGAATCTTACCGCAACCACCCTTCGTAATATTATCGGTGATCTGGAGTTGGATGAGACACTGACATCCAGAGAGACGATCAACACAAAGATGCGCGCGACCCTGGATGTGGCGACAGACCCATGGGGAATCAAGGTAAACCGTGTCGAGCTTAAGAACATCATTCCACCGGCAGCTATCCAGGATGCGATGGAGAAGCAGATGAAGGCAGAGCGTGAGCGCCGTGAGGCAATTCTCCGTGCAGAAGGTGAGAAGAAGTCCACAGTCCTTGTGGCAGAAGGTAAGAAGGAATCTGCAATTCTGGATGCAGAGGCAGAGAAGCAGGCTGCAATTCTTCGTGCAGAGGCCAAAAAAGAAGCGACCATCCGCGAGGCAGAAGGTCAGGCAGAGGCAATCCTCAAAATCCAGCAGGCAAATGCAGATGGTTTGCGTATGATCAAGGAGGCTGCTCCGGATCAGGGAGTGATCCAGCTTAAGAGCCTGGAGGCATTTGCAAAGGCAGCAGACGGAAAGGCGACCAAGATCATCATTCCATCCGAGATACAGGGCATTGCAGGACTTGCAAAATCTGTGACTGAGATTGCATTAGAAAACAAATAACAGAATATCCGGGGCTGCCATGTTTGTGGCAGCCCTTTGGTTCTATCATAGGAATTACATAATTCACAGGATATCATATAATTTGGAGAGGAGACTGGCTATGGATTTAAAGGGAAGAAACTTTTTAAAACTGTTGGACTACACACCTGAGGAGATACTTTACCTCATTGATCTGGCGGCAGATTTAAAGCAGAAGAAAAAACAGGGAGTGCCACATGACAGCTTGCGCGGAAAAAATATTGCGCTGATTTTTGAGAAGACCAGCACAAGAACACGCTGCTCTTTTGAGGTGGCAGCGCACGACCTTGGCATGCAGGTGACCTATTTAGACCCGTCAGGCTCCCAGATCGGTAAAAAGGAGAGCATCCCGGATACCGCCCGCGTGCTTGGACGCATGTTTGACGGAATCGAGTATCGCGGATTTGGTCAGGATATTGTGGAGGAGCTGGCAAAATACGCCGGAGTTCCGGTATGGAACGGTCTTACCAACGAATTCCACCCGACACAGATGATTGCGGATATGCTTACCATCCGCGAGCATCTCGGCAGATTAAAAGGGGTTAAGTTCGTATACATGGGAGATGCCCGTTACAACATGGGTAATTCGCTGATGGTTACCTGTGCGAAGCTGGGCATGGATTTTGTGGCATGCACCTCGAAAAAATATTTCCCGAATGAAGAATTGGTGGCAACCTGCCAGGAGATTGCAAAACAGACCGGCGCTACCATCACGTTGACCGAGGACGTGGCAGCCGGAACTAAGGATGCGGACGTGATCTACACCGATGTATGGGTTTCCATGGGAGAGCCGGACGAGGTGTGGGCAGAGCGTTTACACGACCTGATGCCGTACCAGGTGAACGCAGCAGCCATGGCAAATGCGAAAAAGGATGCGATCTTTATGCATTGTCTGCCGGCGTTCCATGATTTAAAGACAAAAATCGGTCGCGAAGTGTATGAGAAGTTCGGCTACAGCGAGTTGGAAGTGACGGACGAGGTATTCGAGAGCGCCCAGTCGGTGGTATTTGATGAGGCAGAGAATCGTATGCACACCATCAAGGCGATCATGTTAGCCACACTTGGCGAGTAATGGATAAAAGGAAACGAGGAACGATATGAAAACGGAGTTATTGACTGTCCTGCGGGAGAGCGGGGATTATGTGTCCGGTCAGGCGCTTTGCGAAAAGTTTGGCGTGTCAAGAACGGCTGTCTGGAAAGAGATTAACCGTCTCAAGGAGGCTGGCTATGAGATTGCGTCTGTTCCGAACCGCGGTTATAAGCTGATTGCGACGCCTGATGTTTTAAGCGCAGAGGAGCTGAAAAGCCTCCGCCACACAGAGTGGGCAGGGCAGGAGATTTTATATTTTCCGGTGATAGACTCCACCAACATCAAAGCAAAGCAGCTGGCAGAGGAGGGGTATCCGTCGGGAACTCTCGTGGTGGCAGAACAGCAGGATGCCGGCCGCGGAAGAAGAGGCAGAAGCTGGGAGTCTCCGCGGGGAACCGGTATTTTTATGACGCTGATGCTCAAGCCGGAGATCAACCCGAACAATGCGTCGATGCTCACCCTTGTGGCAGCGCTTGCGGTGTCGTCTGCAATTACAAAATGCACCGGCAGACCGGCGGGAATCAAATGGCCCAACGACATTGTCATGAACGGAAAAAAAGTCTGCGGAATTCTCACCGAGATGAGCGCACAGTTTGATTATGTAAACCATATTGTGATCGGAATCGGGATCAATGTGCACAATGAGAGCTTCCCGGAGGAGATTTCTCATATGGCGACGTCACTTTACCGGGAGACAGGAGAACATTTCAAGCGTGCGATACTGATTGAGGAGATACTGGAACAGTTTGAGCACTACTACGGGATTTTCCTTCAGACAGAGGACCTGCAGGGACTTGTAAAAGAATACGATGCGCACCTGGTAAACCGAAACCAGGCGGTAAAAGTGTTAGACCCGAAGGAGCCGTTCGAGGGAAAAGCCATGGGGATCACCTCCAGAGGAGAGCTGATCGTGGACACCTGGGAGAGCCGCAAACTGGTATCCGCCGGGGAGGTCTCCGTGCGCGGAATTTACGGATATGTATAAAATCGGGGCGTTGCCCGTGACAGAAAGGTTATAGGATTATGGAAGAAGTGGTACTTTGCGGAGCAAGTGCTTACAATAAAAAGTTTTATCTGAATGAAGATTTTAAGGGACTGCCACAGCAGGTAAAGGATGAGCTGAAAATTATGTGCGTTCTTTTTACGGAGGATATCGGCGGCACATTGCAGCTGATATTTAACGAGGACGGAGAATTAGAATTCCGGACAGCCTGCGACGAGGGAGATC
>CAVCFM010000436.1:0-6823 GCA_963601305.1 bacterium
TTCTGAAGTAGAACTGTGGACGATAGTTGTTGAAGAATGGAGTATGACGACCACCCTCATCTTTTGTTAAAACGTATACCTGTGCAGTGAATTTTCTGTGGCAGGTAACTGTTCCTGGTTTAGCAAGAACCTGACCACGAACGATCTGGTCACGGTTGATACCACGAAGTAATGCACCGATGTTATCACCAGCCTGAGCCTCGTCTAACATCTTACGGAACATCTCGATACCGGTAACAACGGTCTTCTGAACGTCTTCCTTAACACCAAGGATCTCTAACTCATCGGATAAGTGAAGTGTACCACGCTCAACACGTCCGGTAGCAACTGTACCACGACCAGTGATTGTGAATACGTCCTCTACAGGCATAAGGAATGGCTTATCTGTATCACGCTGTGGATCTGGGATGTACTCATCAACAGTGTTCATTAACTCCATGATCTTGTCGCCCCACTCGCCGTTTGGATCCTCAAGAGCTTTTAAAGCGGAACCTTTGATGATTGGGCATCCTTCGAAGCCGTACTCCTCTAACTGCTCGGTGATCTCCATCTCTACTAACTCAAGTAACTCTGGATCGTCAACCATATCGCATTTGTTCATGAATACAACGATGTAAGGTACACCTACCTGACGGGATAATAAGATGTGCTCTTTTGTCTGAGCCATAACACCGTCAGTTGCAGCTACAACAAGGATAGCGCCATCCATCTGAGCAGCACCAGTGATCATGTTCTTAACGTAGTCAGCATGTCCTGGGCAGTCAACGTGTGCGTAATGTCTCTTCTCTGTCTCATACTCAACGTGAGCAGTAGAAATTGTGATACCACGCTCTCTCTCTTCTGGAGCTTTATCGATGTTCTCGAAATCTGTAGCCTCGTTACCAGCAACTCTCTCAGAAAGTACTTTTGTGATAGCTGCTGTTAAAGTTGTTTTACCATGGTCAACGTGTCCGATGGTACCAATATTACAATGTGGTTTTGTTCTTTCAAACTTAGCTTTTGCCATTTTGAATATCCTCCTTAAATTGGTGCCCCTTACGGGCTTTGGTCTTTATTTTGAATAGCTCGCTAACTCTGATTATATAAAATAATCATGTGATTTTCAAGCTATTTCTCATCGGAATTCCCACAAAATATGGGAATTCCGATAATTTTTTATTTCATACAGCAAGGTGTCTTATTTTGCTTTCTCAGCAAGAACCTTCTCCTGTACATTCTTCGGTACCTGCTCGTATTTCTCGAAGAACATAGAGTAGTTACCACGTCCCTGTGTCTTAGAACGTAAGTCGGTAGAGTAACCGAACATCTCAGCAAGCGGAACATATGCACGAACAATCTTACCGCCACCGAGGTCATCCATACCCTCGATACGTCCACGACGGGAGTTGATATCACCGATTACATCACCCATGTACTCTTCCGGCATAGTAACTTCTACCTTCATGATAGGCTCAAGTAATACGGCACCAGCCTTCTGCATAGCCTCTTTGAAAGCCATAGATCCGGCAATGTGGAATGCCATCTCAGAAGAGTCGACCTCATGGTAGGATCCGTCATATACGTTAGCGTGTACACCAAGTACTGGGAATCCACCAAGGATACCTGCCTGAGCAGCTTCCTCGATACCTTCACCGATTGCAGGGATGTATTCCTTAGGAATTGCACCACCGACTACAGTAGACTCAAACTTGAATGTCTCTTCTGCGTTTGCATCCATCGGCTCAAATTTAACTTTACAGTGTCCGTACTGTCCACGTCCACCAGACTGTTTTGCGTATTTGTACTCAACATCAACAGGCTTTGTAAATGTCTCTTTGTAAGCAACCTGAGGTGCACCAACGTTTGCCTCAACCTTGAACTCACGAAGCAGACGGTCTACGATGATCTCCAGATGGAGCTCACCCATACCTGCGATGATGGTCTGACCAGTTTCCTGATCGGTATGAGCACGGAATGTAGGATCCTCTTCTGCAAGTTTTGCAAGAGCCTCACCCATCTTGCCCTGTCCAGCTTTTGTCTTAGGCTCGATAGCGAGCTCGATAACTGGCTCTGGGAATTCCATTGACTCTAAGATAACCGGATGCTGCTCATCACAGATTGTATCACCAGTTGTTGTGAACTTAAATCCAACAGCAGCTGCGATATCACCAGAGTAAACTACGTCTAACTCCTGTCTCTTATTAGCATGCATCTGAAGGATACGTCCGATACGCTCCTTCTTATCTTTTGTAGCATTTAATACGTAAGATCCAGCCTTACATGTTCCTGAGTAAACACGGAAGAATGCAAGTTTTCCTACGAATGGATCTGCCATAATCTTGAATGCCAAAGCTGCGAACGGCTCTTCATCGGAAGAGTGTCTCTCAACTTCGTTGCCATCCAGATCAACACCCTTGATAGCCGGGATGTCAGTAGGAGCAGGCATATACTCGATAATAGCATCGATTAACTTCTGTACACCTTTGTTTCTGTAAGCAGAACCACAGCATACAGGTACTGCTGTACACTCACAGGTAGCTTTTCTAAGAACAGCTTTCATCTGCTCTACAGAAGGCTCTTCACCCTCGAGGTACATCATCATTAAGTCATCATCTAACTCGCAGACTTTCTCAACCAATTCGGTATGATACAGCTCTGCGTCGTCCTTCATATCACCTAAATCGTCGGTAACAGTGATATCATCACCCTTATCGTCGTTGTAGATGTATGCTTTCATCTCGAACAGATCGATGATTCCCTTGAAATCGTCCTCTTTACCGATTGGTAACTGAAGAACGATTGCATTTTTTCCTAATCTTGTACGGATCTGATCAACAGCTCCGTAGAAGTTTGCACCTAAGATATCCATCTTGTTGATGAATGCCATTCTAGGTACGTTGTAGGTATCAGCCTGACGCCATACATTCTCTGACTGAGGCTCTACACCACCCTTTGCACAGAAGACGCCGACAGCGCCATCAAGCACGCGAAGTGAACGCTCTACCTCTACAGTGAAGTCAACGTGTCCTGGGGTATCAATGATGTTGATACGATGCTCTAATGCACCCTTCTTTGGCTTTGTAAACTCTTCCAAAGTCCAGTGACAGGTTGTAGCGGCTGATGTGATCGTGATACCACGCTCCTGCTCCTGTTCCATCCAGTCCATGGTAGCAGTACCTTCGTGAGTATCACCAATCTTATAGTTGACACCGGTATAGTAAAGAATACGCTCGGTCAATGTTGTTTTACCAGCATCGATATGAGCCATAATACCAATGTTTCTGGTTCTCTCTAATGGATATTCTCTTTCAGCCAAGGTATTTCCTCCCTATATTAGAAACGGTAGTGAGCGAAAGCTTTGTTCGCCTCTGCCATTTTGTGCATTTCTTCTTTTCTCTTAACAGATGCACCAGTATTGTTGTATGCATCTAAAATCTCATTAGCAAGCTTTTCTTCCATAGTCTTCTCGCCTCTCTTGCGGGAGAAGGTGGTTAACCAACGAAGTGCTAAAGTCTGACGACGGTCAGCTCTTACCTCGATTGGTACCTGGTATGTTGCTCCACCAATACGTCTTGCCTTTACCTCAAGTACTGGCATAACGTTGTTCATGGCTTCCTCAAATACCTCAAGAGCAGGTTTCTCTGTTTTCTCCTCTACTCTTTTGAAAGCTCCGTATACAATCTTCTGTGCAACACCTTTCTTACCGTCTAACATAATGTTGTTGATAAGCTTGGTAACCACTTTGTTATTGTACATTGGATCTGCTAATACATCTCTTTTCTGAGTATGTCCTTTACGTGGCACGGTTCTTCCCTCCTTAATCATATTTTACTATACAGACCTGCGTCTGCATCTCCCGACGGCGGCTCTGCCGCTCTGCCAGCTATACTGGGTCGGTGAACTTCATTCGATTAATTCAACGGTACTCACATAGTGTTCGTGCGGAAATATATCTTATCGTGATAACAATCCCAACACCAAACCTTTAGTTTGTTATATGTGATACTATTGGTTTGCTAAATTATTTAGCTGCTTTTGGTCTCTTAGCGCCGTATTTAGAACGAGCCTGCTTTCTGTTAGCAACTCCGGCTGTATCAAGTGTACCACGGATGATGTGATATCTTGTACCTGGTAAGTCCTTAACACGACCACCACGGATAAGAACTACGCTATGCTCCTGTAAGTTATGTCCCTCACCTGGGATATAGCTTGTTACTTCGATTCCGTTGGAAAGACGTACTCTGGCGATCTTTCTAAGAGCTGAGTTAGGTTTCTTAGGAGTAGCTGTCTTAACAGCAGTACATACACCTCTCTTCTGTGGAGAAGAAGTATTGGTAGGTTTCTTCTGCAGGGAGTTGTAACCTCTCTGAAGTGCAGGTGCAGTAGACTTCTTAACAGATGTCTGACGTCCTTTTCTTACTAACTGGTTAAATGTTGGCATTATTTTCACCTCCTGTGTTAATGATAAGTGTCCTGCGAAGACTTTCTTCGCATCAAAAGCATAACACGCTTCTGCGTGCATGCTAAATTATTATATATATTGCAAATCAGTATGTCAAGCACTTTTCCGTAAAATCTCTGCGAAAACAGGCTTTTTGTACCACTGATTTTTAGTATTTGCCACATTATGGATTTTTATACAAAAAAAGAAAGACAGCAGACGCTGCCTCTCTTTTTCTATATCACGGTCGAACTACTCGAGTTCCTCCTGTGGAATCGGCTCTAATACATAATCCTCATCCATCACACCGTTGCCCTCAAACTCGTCGTAATCGTCAAACATGATCTCATCATTCTCATCGATTTCTGTGTCGAGCTTGATGTTGCGGTATCTCTTCATACCAGTTCCGGCCGGGATCAGTTTACCAATGATTACGTTCTCTTTCATACCGATCAATGGGTCAACTTTTCCTTTGATTGCAGCCTCAGTAAGAACCTTGGTGGTCTCCTGGAAGGATGCTGCCGATAAGAAGGAGTTGGTTGCCAGGGAAGCCTTGGTGATACCAAGTAATACCTGTTTGCCCTCTGCGGGCTCTTTTCCTTCTTTTTCCAGAAGCTCGTTGGTATCCTCGAAGTCAAGTGTGTCTACCAATGTGCCCGGAAGCATATCGGAATCACCGTTCTCCTCAACGCGAACTTTCTGTAACATCTGACGTACAATTACCTCAATGTGCTTATCGTTGATTTCTACACCCTGTAAGCGGTATACACGCTGAACCTCGCGGAGCATGTAATCCTGAACGGCACGTACGCCCTTGATCTTTAAGATATCATGTGGATTTACAGAACCTTCTGTCAGCTCATCGCCGGCCTCAAGCACTGCGCCATCCATAATCTTAATTCTGGAACCGTAAGGGATTAAGTATGCCTTACTCTCTCCGGTTTCATTGTTGGTAACAACAATCTCACGCTTCTTCTTGGTATCTTTGATGGTTGCTACGCCGCCAAACTCTGTGATAATGGCAAGACCCTTTGGCTTTCTTGCCTCGAAAATCTCTTCGACACGAGGAAGACCCTGGGTAATATCGTTACCTGCCACACCACCGGTATGGAAGGTACGCATGGTAAGCTGTGTACCAGGCTCACCGATGGACTGTGCAGCAATGATACCGATTGCCTCACCAACCTGTACTGCCTGACCGGTTGCCATGTTTGTACCATAACATTTTGCACATACTCCCATGTGGGAACGGCAGGATAATACGGTACGGATCTTAATCTTTGTAAGAGGTTCGCCCTTCTCGTCAACACCCTTGCTCATGACAAGTGCAGCACGCTTCGGTGTGATCATGTGGTTCGCTTTTACAAGCACATTACCCTCTGCATCGCAGATTGTGTTGCAGGAGAAACGTCCTGTGATACGCTCCTGAAGGCTCTCAATCTCTTCTTTTCCATCCATGAATGCAGTTACCCACATTCCAGGGATCTCTCTTCCGGTTCCCTCGCAGCAATCGGACTCACGAACGATCATATGCTGGGATACGTCTACCAGACGTCTTGTCAGGTAACCGGAGTCAGCGGTACGAAGTGCGGTATCGGAAAGTCCTTTACGTGCACCGTGCGCAGACATGAAGTACTCCAATACGTCAAGACCTTCACGGAAGTTTGACTTGATTGGCAGCTCGATAGTTCTACCGGTTGTATCTGCCATAAGTCCACGCATACCTGCTAACTGTTTGATCTGCTTATCGGAACCACGGGCTCCGGAGTCAGCCATCATGAAGATGTTGTTATATTTATCGAGACCTGAGAGCAACGCATGTGTCAGCTCATCATCTGTCTCTTTCCAGGTCTCAACGACCTCTTTGTAACGCTCTTCCTCTGTGATAAGACCACGTTTGTACTGCTTTGTGATCCGATCTACGGTATCCTGTGCGTGCTGGATCATCTCCGGCTTCTGTGGTGGTACCGTCATATCAGAAATAGATACGGTCATCGCTGCTCTGGTAGAGTATTTGTAACCCATAGCCTTAACAGCGTCAAGAACCTCAGCGGTCTTTGTTGCGCCGTGGATATTGATAACTTTCTCTAAAATCTGTTTGTTCTGCTTTTTCGCAACCAGGAAGTCTACTTCCAGTTTTAACTCGTTGCCCGGGATGCTTCTGTCCACGAATCCTAAATCCTGTGGAATGATCTCGTTGAAGATAAAACGTCCCAGAGTAGATTCTACTGTGCCTGTCATAACAGAGCCATCCGGCATTGTCTTAGACATGCGAACTTTAATTCTGGAATGAAGTGTAACTGCTCCATTCTCATATGCTAAAATTGCCTCGTTGACACTCTTGAAGTATTTGCCCTCGCCCTTTGCGCCAGGTCTCTCCTGTGTCAGATAGTAAATACCAAG
>CAVCFM010000437.1:0-2770 GCA_963601305.1 bacterium
CATCCGTATCAGATTATTCCGCCGATCCTGGTAATGGCGCTTTTGATGTTAAGTTTTAACCTGGTGGCAGATGGTCTGCGCGAAGCGTTAGACCCGAAGCTGAAAGAAATGTAGGGAAAGGGGATTCGTATGTCAGAGACAAAAGAACAGATTTTAAAAATACGGGACCTGGACATTACGTTTCAGACGACAGCGGGAAATGTCCACGCCATCCGTGGGGTAAATATTGATTTGATGAAGGGCGAGACGGTTGCAATCGTCGGAGAGTCCGGTTCCGGTAAATCCGTAACGATGAAAGCGGCTATGGGCATTTTGGCATCCAATGCGAAGGTGACAGGCGGCAGTATTGAATTTTCCTATCATCATGCGGATGGAACGCCGCAGACGGTAGATATTTTAACAAAAGATAAAAAATGGATCAGACGCCATATCAATGGAAAACGTATCGCCATGGTGTTCCAGGACCCGATGACGAGTCTGGACCCAACTATGACGATCGGCAAACAGATTATGGAGGGGATGATCTGGCATTTTAAGACGCCGAAAAAAGAGGCGTGGAATAAGGCAGTTGCGCTGTTAAAAGAAGTCGGTATTGAGGATGCTGAAAAGCGCATGAAAAATTATCCGCACCAGCTTTCCGGTGGTATGAGACAGCGTGTCGTGATAGCAATAGCACTTGCCTGCAATCCGGATTTATTAATCTGTGATGAACCGACAACGGCGCTTGATGTGACGATCCAGGCAAAAATCATTGAACTGATTCGCAGAGTGCAAAAGGAGAGAGGTATCTCGGTTATCTACATCACACATGACCTCGGTGTGGTTGCAAAAGTGGCTGATTATGTCAATGTCATGTATGCCGGGAAAATTGTGGAGAAGGGGACCATCAATGAGATTTTCTATGATCCGAGACATCCATATACCTGGGGACTGCTCTCGGCGATGCCGGATTTGGACACCGCAGACGAGCGGCTTTACACAATTCCGGGTTCGCCGCCTAACCTGTTGAATGAAAAACCCGGCGATGCGTTTGCGCCGCGCAATCAGTTTGCACTTGAGATTGACGACAAGGCAGAGCCGCCAATGTTCCGGATTACAGACACTCATTATGCGGCAACGTGGCTTTTAGACCCGCGGGCACCGAAAACGGAGATGCCGTCTGAGTTGAAGGAGCGTATTGCACGTATGAAGAAGGAGGCGAAAATTGATGACGGAGAATGAAAACAGTAAGCCTCTTCTTACTGTGAAAGGCTTAAAACAATATTTTAAGGTGAGCAGCACCTATACAGTGCATGCCGTGGAAAATGTCAGTTTCGAGATTTATCCGGGAGAGACGTACGGTCTGGTGGGAGAGTCCGGTTCCGGCAAATCTACAATCGGAAGAAGCATTATAAGGCTTTATGACCCGACTGCAGGAGAAATCCGGTTTAACGGAATGGATATCAGCGGAAGAATTAGTAAGGCGGACGGCCAGGCACTGCGCACACAGATGCAGATGATTTTTCAGGACCCGATGGCATCGTTAAATCCACGAAAAAAAGTGCGCGATATTATCGGTGAGGGACTCGACATTCACCATATGTATACAACGCGTGAAGAGCGTGAGGAAAAGATAAAAAATATTCTGGCGAAGGTCGGGCTTTCCCCGGAGCATGCCAGCCGTTATCCGCATCAGTTTTCCGGTGGACAGAGGCAGCGTGTCGGGATAGCAAGGGCACTGATCATGAATCCAAAACTGATCATTGCCGATGAGTGTATCTCCGCACTTGATGTGTCGATTCAGGCGCAGGTTGTAAACCTGATGAAAGATATCCAGCAGGAGACGGGAACGGCGTATCTGTTTATTGCGCATGACCTGTCCATGGTCAAATATATCTCAGACCGCATCGGTGTGCTTCATCTGGGACATCTTTTGGAGACCGGAACAACAGCAGAGATATTCGAGCATCCGGTTCATCCTTATACGAAGAGTCTGTTGTCGGCAATTCCAGCACCGAATCCAATCGTGGAGAAACAGCGTGTGGCGGAAAGCTATGACTACAAGATGTCCGGTATTGATTACAATAAGGGTACGGATCATCTGGTGTCCGGTACCCATTATGTAAAATGTACGGATGAAGAATTTAAAAAATGGATAGAATCATCTTTTTAAGAAATTATTGATTCTTATTATTTTTATTTTCTTTTTCTTCCCGATCCTTTTCGGTGTCCGGCAGGTTTTCGTAGGCGTCACTTTTTTTGAATTCTTTCATGGCGTCGTCGTAGGCAGCCACGAGATATTCCTTCATCGGGTCTTTGTCGGAAATGTGGGACAGTGCATCGGTGTAAATACTTGCAGCGTCCTCCTTGGAGGTGGCATGGGCGAGTCTGTTTTCTAAGGACTCGCGCATTGTCTGCACCCGGGCGGCCTGCTGGTAGAGCTCCGGGTTTTCTGCCTGTAAAAAGCGCATTTCCTCCGGTGTCAGTTTTTTCCCGCTTTTCAGCTTTGCCATGATTTTGGCAAAATAAGCATCTTTCTCTTCATCCGTCATGCCGCAGGCAGGACTTAAAAGCTCAGAAATATTCTGCGTGATGGAAAAGGTATCAAGTGCACTGGCGTTATTCGTATCGTCGGTGCTTTTTGTGATCCCCCAGTTGGATTTCCCGAGGTTGTCTGTGATGCGTGATACGGCGGACCGCTTGTCCCTGCCCGGATGGAGCAGATTGCTAAGTCCATTTAAATGTAATGTTGTCATAACGTCTCCCCTGTAAATAACGTGTTTTCTATAGT
>CAVCFM010000438.1:0-3073 GCA_963601305.1 bacterium
CTCCCTTCACTTATCGTTTCATAAACATACAATTTTCCGTGATTAACGCCTCTACTGGAAGTTGTTGCTGCTTAATGACCAGTTCATGATTTTTCCCGAGTTTTGCCCGTTCAATCATCAGCTCCACCCTATCTTCATGTGCCTGCGCCTTATCCAGCATCTTTACCATCTTAAGCGTAGGCGCTACCTGGCGCGCCAGCCAATTCAAAGAACGTTCCAATGTGTAAGGCTCCGGCGCTGTCGTCAATTTTATGTTCCGCCTCCCTTCTCCGATGAAACGCTCCCATTTTTCATCCAGTCGCCAATCACGTTTTGGTTTCAACACATCCGCCTTTAAAAATCTGACATAGTGATTAATAATAGCAAATGCCGTTTCTCCTATGCCCGCCTCCTCATGCTCTAACAAATCGTCAAGCATATGTTCTGCGCGGTCATTTTTGAGTCGTATCTCAAAACGGTTTTTCGTCTCTGTTTCTTCCAAAGGCGTACCATTTTTGACATACTGCTCATAGTTCTTTTCGTAAATACAAAAGTAAATGTCACTCTTCATGGTACCAAGATACAACGTACATCCCATAAGTTCCGGCTCGTCCTCATGTGCCCGAATCATCGCACCGCTCTGATATGTCCGCCAGCTGCGAAACAGTGTAATTATCTCTTCGTTTGCGCACTTTTCTGCCAATGCTGCAACGTTCAACCATCCAACGCGATCATCGATGGCGATATCAATCCTCTTCGCCACCCCACCATACCCTTTTGCCATCGTAAAGAAATCGTACCAGGTGCGATTTTGAGCCTCTAGGTACATTTCAAATTGTCGACAGCCTTTTCCATGCAGTTCTAAAAGTGTTCCCAGCTTTTCATCTTCCGAAAACATAACTGCGATATCGCCAAGTACATACTGCCATGAGTAACTATAAAACGCATGTCCTTCACGAATCATATACTTTACCTTGATACCGAGGACATTTTCCACGATGCCCTCCGCATCGGTTGTCGGGAACCGGATACGGACGTAATCAAAAAGAATACGCAACCCTTTATCCGGCGCATACATTTGCAGCGCTGCCTCCAATCGCTCCATCACCTGTTCCGATGGTTCCTTTTTACCGGATTCTATCCGGCTTAAGAATTCGCGACTTATCCCTGCCGCCCCCGCCAATTCCTCCTGCTTCATACCTAAGGACTTTCTTCTTTCCCTTATGTTTGCCACTTCCTCCGGCTGCAATCTGCGCTTCCTCCTGTTTCTCTTCCTCCCCTCATTCAAGCGTGGATATATGGATAACTGGCATTCCGTCATTGAAATCTGCATGGATAAAGCATTGACAACACGTGGAAAAGGAAAAGCATCTTTCCCACATGTTGCCAACCCTTTTCCCACCCAGTTTCCAACAACTTCATGACCGCACCAGTTACCCACATCCCCACCCTTGCGACTATGTATATGACTGTCTGTAAAAGCCCTGTCCTCATACAAAAGCCTGTTTTTAGGTCTTTAACAAAAAAATGTGACCTGGAGAGGTGTTAGGTCACATTTGGGAAAACCTCTGTTTTGCCCTTAAATCCGGCGTTTTTTCAATGTTTTTACCAGTTTCTTTTCGCAATCGTACCCCCGTGTTACATTCCGGGGGTTGCGGACGCTTGCGCGTCCGCCTGTCTGCTGTGCCCGCTCCCGCGCTCCGCTTCCGCTTCGCCCGCGAGCGCGTCCACTGGCACATTGACAGTGTACTTCTTCGGTATTTCCGTAAAGAAATCATGGCTTTTTGGAACGAACGGCGCGTAAAATTCTGTCACAACAGAGCCTCCCACATTGATATAGCCCCGACCGTCTATTTTTTTCGTGACAAACAGCTTGTCCGTACTTCCAAACATCATACTATATCCCGTGTCGGACATGTTACCAAGCGCCACGCGTAGCCCGAACTGATCGCGCAAGCCTTCACCAAGGTACTTTGCATCCGGACGCTGACAAGCCAGAACGATGAAGAATCCTACCTGTCTGCCAAGCATGATTATCTGCTTCATCAGCGACACCACACCTTCCACCTCTTTCTTGTCCAGCATATCCATAAATGCCACATATTCATCGAATATCAAAAATTGGGCGACATAGCCATAGGCTGCATAATTTTTTCCCGGCGCATAGTCCGATCTGGCTTTCATCTTCTTAGTTCTGGCTAACATTGCATCCCGGAAATTAGATAGACACATTACAATATCCTCTTTTTTAAAATATACATCCGGCAACATTTCCCCCAGTCCCGCTAAGTCTGCATTTTTCGGGTCAACGATGTAAAGTTTTGCCCCTGCAGCAATAAAAGCTTCGATCAGAGAAAGCAGAAAAAATGTCTTTCCACTTCCTGTTCCACCGGAGATCAACCCATGCGGCACCTTGTCAAAATTCCAGCTAATATGGTTCATCAGCAAAAGTTCTCCATGCTCCGCACGTACATCATCGATCTGAATACGTTCATGTTCCACATCGGTTAAAAATTCATAGTAACACACCGCGCCTCTCGTCTCCTTTCCCACCAGCTCACAGTCTAAACCTGTCTCAATCTTTTCCTCCAAGCTAAGCAAATGTTCCTGGTATTTTCCCATGCTGATCTGCACCATTACAAAAATACGGTTCTTCTTCCTCCGGTATCGGATCTTCGGGAAATATGTAATTCGCTTGCGTCCGTCTCTGTTCTCCCATTCATACCAGTTGTTTTCAAGCAACATTCTGGCAAGTCGCTGCCGGTTCACAATATTTTCTTTTACTCTCTTTTGTTTTGCCACCACAGCGAACAGTAACACAGCAAGCATCCCACCGAACAATGTACCAAGCATAATCTGGCGCCCTGTAATATCATGCCAGGAACCGGAACCATCAAGAACCTGTTCCCGACACACCAATAAAACACCGGTCGAAAAGCATGCAAGAAGTGTTACCAGGATGACATAGAACACCAGATCTTTATCTGATGCCCGTATCTTACGTCCGCGCCAAATCATCCGCTGCATTTAATCAGCCCTCCTTTGCGCCGTTGTCCCCAGGTTTACCATCTGCCTGCTCCTGCTTCGTTCCTGG
>CAVCFM010000438.1:3101-3819 GCA_963601305.1 bacterium
CTGCATTTAATCAGCCCTTCTTTGCGCCGTTGTCCCCAGGTTTACCATCTGCCTGCTCCTGCTTCGTTCCTGGCTTCGGCGCGGCTGCTCCGTTCTTAGGTACAATATCTTTCGCCTTAATATACCAGCCGACATCTGCGCCGCGGTATGTACGTGTTGCCACCGTATCAACAACCGGTTCAACCAGATCCACCTCCGCATTGTAAGGAAACTCTTTCAATGCAACCTCTGCCGGGATGCTGACCTGGATCATCATCCCCTGCCCGCTTGATCGTAAATCATATGTCCGGCTTACAATGTTTGTGGAAACGGTTCCATCTTCGTTCTGCTCTCTGTTTTCTCTACGCAATGCAGAAAATTTCAGTTTTCCAAATGTCGCTTCTTTGTCTACTACAATTCCCTCTGGTAATCTCATTATTTCATCCTCCTCTTTTCTAGTTTGTCTGCTGTCCGGCTTTTACAATGTCATCTGCCAGAAGGATA
The DNA here is from genome assembly GCA_963601305.1 of bacterium. Classification (GTDB taxonomy): domain Bacteria; phylum Bacillota; class Clostridia; order Lachnospirales; family Lachnospiraceae; genus Roseburia. Next base: position 3,585 of record CAVCFM010000438.1, read on the forward strand.
TAACTACTGTATCCTCTGTCGCCGATTCCAAAACCTTCTGCCGTAATACGCGGATTAACAAGCTCAATTTCATCCTCATAATCAAACTTCTTTTCTCCGGCTTCTCCAGGGATTACAACCTCTACATCATCCGCACGCTGCACACTGGAAAACAAATGAAAACGACGCTCTGTCGTCCTTGTCACACCATTCACACGCTGCGTCGTTGTCTCTCCTTCGCCTGCAAACTCTAAGG
>CAVCFM010000439.1:0-6116 GCA_963601305.1 bacterium
CGCTAGAGACGTTTGTGAACGAGATGAGTCCTCTGATTTCGCAGTTGGAGACATACGCTAGAGAAGATTTAAACCAGTTCCGTGTCAAAGTGCATGGCATCAAGGGAGCCAGTCGGCAGCTTGGAAGATATGAGCTGAGCGAACTGGCAGAGGCGCTGGAGATGGCGGCAAAGCTGGAGAACCGCAGCTACCTGGAGCGTCACTTGGAGCGCTTTTTGCAGGAAATGCAGGAGACGATTGAGGAGGTCAAGCAGGAACTTGCTCGGATCCCGGTGGAACCGGCAAACAGCAGCGGGACAGACGCAGGGACACTGTTTGCAAGGTTAAAAGAAGGATTTGACCATTACGATATGAGCAAGATCGAGGACAGCCTTGATGCTCTGCGCCAGATGCCGCTTAGTGAAGAAGAGCGCGATATCCTGATGAAGGCAGAGATTGCCTGCGACGATTTTGAGTATGAGCGGGGCAGTGAGCTATTGGAAAAAATAAAAATCTGAAAATTTTAGCACTCACCTATTGACAGTGCTAACAACTGGTGCTATAACATAGTTGTAACAAGGAAGAAAGGACAGGCGGCGCATAGATATGTGCCGCTTGTATACTATAAGTTAAGAAAGAGAGGTAACCCTATGAACATTCAGAAATTCACACAGAAATCCGTGGAAGCAATTAACGACTGCGAAAGGCTTGCCTACGAATATGGCAACCAGGAGATAGAGCAGGAACATCTGCTTGTTGCTCTTTTACAGCAGGAGGATGGACTGATCCCCAAGCTGATCGAGAAGATGGAGATCCAGAAAGAGCATTTTATCAACAATGCCGAGAGTAAACTTGCTGCCAGAGTCAAAGTATCCGGCGGTCAGGTATATGTGGGACAGAATTTGAATAAGGTTCTGATCCACGCAGAGGATGAGGCAAAACAGATGGGGGATGCGTATGTGTCCGTAGAGCATCTGTTCCTTGCACTGTTAAAATATCCGAATGCGGCGATGAAAGACCTTTTTAAGGAATATGGAATTACAAGGGAGCGCTTTTTACAGGCATTGTCTACGGTGCGTGGCAATCAGAGAGTGACTTCGGACAATCCGGAGGCAACCTATGACACCCTGGAAAAATACGGCTACGATATGGTCGAGCGTGCGAGAGCACAGAAGATGGATCCGGTGATCGGCAGGGACGATGAGATCCGTAACGTGGTTCGGATTTTGTCCCGTAAGACAAAAAACAACCCGGTTTTAATCGGTGAGCCTGGTGTCGGTAAAACCGCAGTGGTAGAGGGACTTGCCCAGCGTATCGTAAAGGGCGATGTGCCGGAAGGACTGCGGGATAAGCGCTTGTTTGCGCTGGATATGGGAGCGCTGATCGCAGGAGCCAAATACCGTGGTGAGTTCGAGGAGCGTTTAAAAGCAGTTCTCGATGAGGTAAAAGGTTCAGAAGGTCAGATTATTCTGTTTATCGATGAGCTGCACACCATTGTGGGCGCGGGTAAGACCGACGGTGCGATGGATGCGGGACAGCTGTTAAAGCCAATGTTAGCCCGTGGTGAGCTCCATTGTATCGGAGCGACGACACTGGATGAATACCGTGAGTATATTGAAAAAGATGCTGCGCTGGAGCGTCGTTTCCAGCCGGTTATGGTCGATGAGCCGACGGTGGAAGACACCATCTCGATTTTGCGTGGATTAAAGGAGCGCTACGAGGTGTTCCACGGTGTCAAGATTACAGACTCGGCGCTGGTATCGGCAGCAGTTCTCTCAAACCGTTATATCTCAGACCGTTTCCTGCCGGATAAAGCAATTGATCTGGTGGATGAAGCGTGTGCATTGATCAAGACGGAGCTGGATTCCATGCCGACAGAACTCGATGAATTAAATCGTCGTGTCATGCAGATGGAGATCGAGGAGACTGCGTTAAAGAAAGAGACAGACCACTTAAGTCAGGATCGTCTGGCAACGCTGCAAAAAGAATTAGCAGAACTGCGTGATGAATTTAACAGCAAAAAAGCACAGTGGGAGAATGAAAAAGCATCTGTGGAGAAGGTTCAGAAACTGCGTGAGGAGATTGAATCGGTAAAGAGCGATATCAAGATGGCACAGCAGAATTATGACCTTGAGAAGGCTGCGGAGCTCCAATACGGAAAGCTTCCTTCTCTGGAAAAACAGCTTGAGATTGAGGAGACAGCCGTAAAAGAAAAAGATCTGTCACTGGTACACGAGAGTGTTAGTGAGGAAGAGATTGCCCGGATCATTTCCCGGTGGACCGGAATTCCGGTGGCAAAACTGACCGAGAGCGAGCGAAACAAGACATTACATCTGGATGAGGAATTACATCGCAGAGTCATCGGACAGGATGAGGGTGTGACATTGGTATCCGAGGCAATTATCCGTTCCAAGGCAGGCATCAAGGACCCGAGCAAACCAATCGGTTCCTTCCTGTTCTTAGGACCAACCGGTGTCGGTAAAACCGAGCTCGCCAAGGCATTGGCTGCAAGCCTGTTCGACGATGAGAGCAATATGGTGCGTCTTGATATGAGTGAGTACATGGAGAAATATTCCGTGTCCCGTCTGATCGGAGCGCCTCCAGGATATGTCGGTTACGATGAGGGCGGACAGCTGACAGAGGCAGTGCGCAGAAAACCATATTCTGTTGTACTTTTTGATGAGGTGGAGAAAGCGCACCCGGATGTGTTCAATGTGTTGTTACAGGTACTGGATGACGGTAGAATTACCGATTCTCAGGGACGTACCGTGGACTTTAAGAACACGATCATCATTATGACATCGAACCTTGGTTCCCAGTATCTGCTGGACGGAATAGATGCAGATGGCAACATCAAGCCGGAGTGTGAGGCAGCCGTCATGAACGAGCTGCGGGGCAACTTCCGACCGGAATTTTTAAACCGTCTGGATGAGACAATCCTGTTCAAGCCGCTGACAAAAGACAACATTGGTCATATCATCGGACTTTTGATGAAAGATTTGAACAAGCGTCTGGTGGACAGAGAGATATCAGTCGAACTGACACCGGCAGCAGAGCAGTATATCACAGACCACGGTTATGATCCGACCTACGGAGCAAGACCGCTCAAACGTTTCTTACAGAAACATGTGGAGACCTTATCTGCAAAACTGATCCTGGCAGACGAAGTCCGCGCAGGCGATGTGATCCTCATTGATGTAGATGGAGATCATCTTACCGCAAGGGTAAAATAAAAAAGTAAAATAATTGGGAAAAGTGGAAATGCAAACTACAATGCGTTTCCACTTTTCCCTTTTTTGGGGAGAGGGAGTGTGGTATAATGTGAAAAGCATTGAGCAGTGCCAGACACTGCGATTTCGAGAGTAAAGAACGGAGATATTTATGTCATTTGCACATTTACACGTCCATACAGAATACAGTCTGTTAGACGGTTCAAACAAGATAAAAGAATATGTAAACAGAGTCAAGGAATTAGGCATGACAGCGGCGGCCATCACAGACCACGGTGTCATGTTTGGCGTGATTGATTTTTACAAGGCTGCAAAGACCGCTGGGATTAACCCGATACTTGGCTGTGAGGTGTATGTGGCACCCGGTTCCCGCTTTGACAGAGAGCTGACTCACGGGGATGACCGCTATTATCATCTGGTACTGTTAGCGGAGAATAACCAGGGATACCAGAACCTGATGAAGATCGTGTCCAAGGGATTTGTGGAGGGATATTACTATAAGCCGCGTGTGGACATGGAGATTTTGGAGGAATATCACGAGGGGATTATTGCTCTTAGCGCGTGTCTGGCTGGAGAGGTGCAGCGTTATCTGGTGCGCGGTCTGTACGAGGAGGCAAAGCAGGTTGCACTGCGCTACGAAGAAATTTTTGGCAAGGGCAATTATTTCCTCGAATTGCAGGACCACGGGATTCCGGACCAGAAGACCGTCAATGCAGGGCTGATGCGGCTAAGTCAGGAGCTTGGCATTGAGCTTGTGGCGACCAACGACGTGCATTATACCTATGCGGAGGACTGGGAGGCACACGATATTCTGCTGTGTATTCAGACCGGTAAAAAATTAAGCGACGAAAACCGTATGCGTTACGAGGGCGGGCAGTATTATGTCAAGTCTGAGGATGAGATGCGGGAGCTGTTTCCGTATGCATTGCAGGCGCTTGAAAATACGCAGAAGATAGCAGACCGCTGTCATGTGGAAATTGAGTTCGGCGTGACCAAGCTGCCACATTTTGATGTGCCGGAGGGATATGATTCCTGGACATATCTGAATAAATTGTGCCACGAAGGTCTGGTAGCGCGTTACCCGGACAAGCATGAGGAACTGCTTCCGAAGTTAGATTATGAGCTGGAAGTTATCCAGAAAATGGGATATGTTGACTACTTTTTGATCGTTTGGGATTTTATCAACTATGCAAGAACACATGGAATTCCGGTGGGACCGGGAAGAGGAAGCGCGGCGGGAAGCCTTGTCTCCTACACGACGGGAATTACCAATATCGACCCGATCCGCTACAATCTGCTGTTTGAGCGTTTCTTAAATCCGGAACGTGTCACGATGCCGGATATTGATATTGATTTCTGTTACGAGAGGCGCAGCGAGGTTATCGATTATGTCGTAGAAAAATACGGCAAGGACTGTGTGACCCAGATTGTCACATTTGGTACGTTAGCAGCGCGCGGTGTCATCCGCGACGTGGGGCGTGTCATGGATCTGCCTTACAATTTCTGTGATACGATCGCAAAAAATATACCGAATGAATTAAATATTACCATTGAGAAGGCGCTGACGATGAACCCGGAGCTGCGGGCGATGTACGAGTCGGACGAGACGGTGCATACGTTAATTGATATGGCAAAGCGTTTGGAGGGCCTGCCGAGACATACGTCCATGCATGCGGCGGGCGTGGTTATCTCCCAGAAAGCGATGGATGAGTATGTGCCGCTGTCGAGAGCGTCCGACGGTACCATCACGACACAGTTTGTCATGACGACCATCGAGGAACTCGGACTTTTAAAAATGGATTTCTTAGGGCTGCGCACGCTGACTGTGATCAATGATGCGGTAAAGCTTGTGGAAAAGAATCACGGGATCAAAATTGATGTGGATAAGATTGATTACGATGACAAAAAGGTCTTAGACTCCATCGGAAGCGGAAAATGCGAGGGCGTGTTCCAGTTGGAAAGTGCCGGCATGAAGAACTTCATGAAGGAGTTAAAGCCGCAGAGCTTAGAGGATGTCATTGCGGGAATTTCCCTGTATCGTCCGGGCCCGATGGATTTTATCCCGAAGTATATCCAGGGTAAAAATGCACCGGAGAGCGCCAGCTATGAGTGCAAAGAGTTAGTGCCAATCCTTGAGCCGACCTATGGCTGTATCGTATATCAGGAGCAGGTTATGCAGATCGTGCAGAACCTTGCGGGCTACACCATGGGGCAGGCGGATAACATCCGCCGTGCGATGAGTAAGAAAAAACAGTATGTCATCGATGCCGAGCGGCAGAATTTTGTGTATGGTAATGAGGAGCAGGGCATCCGCGGCTGTATCGCCAACGGTATTAGCGAGCAGGCTGCCAATAAGATTTACGATTCCATGGTAGATTTTGCTAAATATGCATTTAATAAATCCCATGCAGCCGCTTATGCAGTGGTTTCCTATCAGACGGCATATCTGAAATATTACTATCCGGTAGAGTTCATGGCGGCGCTGATGACATCGGTGATTGATAACCCGAGGAAGGTTGCCGAGTATATTTACACCTGCCGTCAGATGGGGATCAAGGTGCTGCCGCCGGATATCAACGAGGGCGAGGGACGTTTTACCGCCACGGAAGAAGGCATCCGTTATGGACTTTACGCCATCAAGAGTATCGGGCGTCCGGTCGTGGATCTGATCATCGAGGAGCGGAACGCAGGCGGAAAATATAAGACACTGCAGAGCTTTGTGGAGCGTGTGGCTGGCCGCGAGGTCAACAAGCGTACCTTAGAGAACCTGATCAAGGCGGGAGCCTGTGACGGCTTGGACGGCAACAGACAGCAGATGATGCTGACATATAACCTGTTGATCGACAATCAGACACAGCAGAAAAAGAATAACATGGCAGGACAGATGAGTCTGTTCGACCTGGTCTC
>CAVCFM010000439.1:6126-8266 GCA_963601305.1 bacterium
GATGTGGCAGAGTACAGCAAGGAAGTTAAATTAGGATTTGAAAAAGAAGTACTTGGGATTTATCTAAGTGGTCATCCGCTGGAGGAGTACGAGGAAAAATGGCGGAAAAATGTCTCGGCGGTCACAACGGATTTTATGCTGGACGAGGAGACAAACGCGGTCAAAGTTAAGGATAATCAGACCGTCATTGTCGGCGGAATGATAACCGAGAAGACCATCAAATACACCAAGAACAATAAGACGATGGCGTTTCTGACGGTGGAGGATCTGTTCGGCACGGTGGAGGTCATCGTGTTCCCGCGGGATTACGAGAAATATCACGCACTGATGAACGAGGATGAGAAAGTTTTTATCCGCGGACGCGCGAATGTGGAGGAGGATAAGAACGGCAAATTGATCTGCGAGAGCATCTATTCGTTTGATGATACCAAGCGGGAGCTGTGGATTCAGTTTGCGACGAAGGAGGAGTTTGCCGAGAAAGAACATGAGCTGTATCAGATGCTTCATGATTCTGACGGAAAAGATGCCGTAGTTATCTATATTTCAGCGATAAAAGCCATGAAACGGCTGCCCGGAAATTATAATATTCAGATTAATGACGAGATTGTGAACAATTTAACTAAGTTTTTGGGCGAAAATAACATAAAAGTTGTAGAAAAGAGCATTGAAAAGAACGCATAAAGAGATTAAAATAGTAAAGAATTGGAAAGAAAATGGGTATATTATTTTAGGAGGGAATTTGTACGATGGCAAAAGAGATTAACACAATTGGCGTACTGACCAGTGGTGGCGATGCTCCTGGTATGAATGCTGCAATTCGTGCGGTTGTCAGAGAAGCAATTGTCAAAGGGAAAAAAGTAAAAGGTATCAAGAGAGGATATGCAGGTCTCTTGCAGGAAGAGATTATAGATATGGAGGCAAAAGATGTATCCGACATCATTCAGCGTGGCGGTACGATTTTGCAGACAGCACGTTGTCTTGAATTTACAACTCCGGAAGGACAGAAAAAGGGAGCGGAGATTTGTAAAAAACATGGCATTGACGGTATTATCGTAATCGGTGGAGACGGTTCCTTTAAGGGAGCCCAGAAGTTAGCTGGGTTAGGAATCAACACGATTGGTCTGCCGGGAACAATTGACCTTGATATTGCCTGTACCGAGTATACCATCGGTTTTGATACAGCGGTAAACACAGCAATGGAAGCAATCGACAAGGTACGTGATACCTCTACTTCCCATGAGCGATGCAGTATCATCGAGGTTATGGGACGTGGTGCCGGATATATTGCACTGTGGTGTGGTATCGCAAACGGCGCAGAGGATATTCTGCTTCCGGAAAAATATGATTTCGATGAGCAGAAGATCGTGAATCATATCATCGAGAACCGTAAACGCGGCAAACAGCATCATATCATCATCAATGCTGAGGGTATTGGACATTCCTCAAGCATGGCGAAGAGAATTGAGGCTGCAACAGGCGTTGAGACCCGTGCAACCATTTTAGGACACATGCAGCGTGGCGGAAGCCCGACATGTAAAGACCGTGTATATGCATCTACCATGGGCGCTCTGGCAGTGGACTTGCTCTGCGAGGGTAAGAGCAACCGTGTCGTAGGATATCGTCATGGTGATTTTGTAGATTACGATATTGATGAGGCTCTTGCAATGGAAAAAGAGATTCCGGAGTACCAGTATCAGATCAGCAAGAATCTTTCACAATAATCAGGCACATGTTTTGCGATACATAGGTAGACTGTGCAGCGAAAAGGCAGGGACTGTGGTAGTACCACAGCCCCTTTTTCACTCTATAGAAAATACCGTTTTACATGAAAAATGAGAGGATTAGGGATGATTACAAGTAGCAGCAACCAGCAGATGAAAAATATTCTGGCGTTGGAAAAAAAGGCAAAAGAGCGGAAAAATCAGGGATTGTTCGTGGTGGAAGGCAGAAAAATGTACGAGGAAGTGCCGGAAGCCTGGCTGGAAAAAGTATACGTGTCAGAGAGTTTTTTTGCGGAGAATGAAAGACTTCTTTTAGGCAGAGATTATGAGGTAGTGTCGGATGCCGTGTTTAAAAGCATTTCGGATACGCAGACACCGCAGGGAATTTTGGCGCTTGTGCATATGCCTCGATATGAGTT
>CAVCFM010000440.1:0-5122 GCA_963601305.1 bacterium
ATGTAAATGTTATGGTCTTGTTTAAATATTTTAATTGTTTTTTGGGGGTATCAGTTTATGTCACATAAATACTGGAAAACAGTATTAGTGTTATTTAGCACAGGGTGTGGGCTAATCTTTGATAAGACCAATGGGCTGTAAAATTCTTTATTGAATTTTACAACCCATTTTCTATACTTATAGATAGGAATGGAGGAACGAATGGATTTTTCTAAGATTATCTTACGAGTATACAAAGCAGTGTCGCTGATCTGCTTTTTTTGATACTATGCCTGTTGCCTGTTTTTAGTGCATGCAGCACCAGCTACCTGGCGGCGGATTCGACAGAGCTTACTTTTTTTGTAAAAGATTACTGGTATATCAATCTATTGGTGGTAGTCGAGGTGGTAGCGGCGTTGATCATGCTCGGCAGAAATAAGGATGTGGCGGATCTACGGGCGTGACTGAATGAAGATGAAGTCTATTTTGCAAAAGTCCGCCGTTGCCTGCTCTCGGTAATTGTTGCGCTGGGATGTATCTGGGTGCTGGCAACGCAGTATATGGCAAAGTCGGACCAGATACTGGTGCAATACGGAGCATTATAAGGATTACGCATTGTTCCGGGAGGCGGGCTATCTGGCGCGGTGCCAAAATCAGCTGGGCCTCGTGTGAATCAGTTATCTGTTGTCGTTTGTGTTTGGAAATTACAATTTTGTTGCGTTCCAGCTTCTCAATGTGGCAGCGTCTGTCATTACTTGCCGGGAATTGGCGGAAATCGGTGCATATTCCGGGCTTAGAAGAAGCGGACAGACAGCTATATATCTACTGGGAATTTTGTTCCTACAGAACCGGAAATGGCAGCAGGCGGTGTGGTCGGTGCAGTGCTGGGCTGGTCGATGGAAGAGGATGGAACAGGCACATTGTTGCTCTGTGATGCAGACAGCGAATCTGCGGCGGTGATATCTGCTGCGAGTTACTGGGATAAGACATGGCTGTCCCTTGTGGAGACAGATTTATATCTGACAGCGGAAGCAGAATACAGCGAATGGACGGGAAAAATAAGTGCAGAGTCATATGCGAACAGTGACGGGCAGATCTGGATGGTCAGAGAAGCGGAAGATGGGGGCGTGTTCATTTTGACAGATGCCAGTCATGCGCTGACCTACGATGAGACCAGCCACGAAATTTATCTTGCTGAATTTACAAAGGACGCGGATCAGATATAGTACACAGGGGGAAGACCAGATTAATGGTCTCCTCCTATTTTTTTGATGACGTTCCGGTTGAGGCGGAACATAAAGAATACGGTCATTCCGAGAGACATAATCTCGGCGATCGGAATTGCCCACCACACATAGTTGACATTGCCAAGCTGCGCCAATGCATAAGCGACCGGCAGCAGGACGATGAGCTGTCTTGCGACTGAGACGATCATACTGTAAAAAGCCTTGCCCATCGCCTGGAAGATACCGCTGGAGGCGATACAGAATCCTGCAAACGGGAAGCTGATGGAAAAGATGCGCAGTGCAGGGATTCCAAGTTCCAGCATGGTGTCGGAGGCAGAGAACATTTTTAACAGCGGTCCGGGAATGAGCTGGAAGGCAAGCAGTCCCACCATCATAATGGCGATGGCATATACGGTGCTGTGGAGACGCGTCTTCTGGACACGTTCCCGCTGTCCGGCGCCGTAATTGTAGGCAACGATGGGAATTACGCCGTTGTTGAGACCGAATACCGGCATAAAAATAAAACTCTGCAGCTTGTAATAGACACCGAAGACTGCGGTGGCAGTGGAGCTGAACGAGATTAAGATCAGGTTCATGCCGTAGTTCATGACAGAGCCGATGGCCTGCATGATAATGGAAGGAATTCCGATGCTGTAAATCTGTCCGATCATTGCCCCATCCGGACGGAAACCGCGCATTTGGATGTGAACTTCGTGGTTTTTCTTCTGATTAAAAAATACAGCCAGGATACCGGCAACAAACTGTCCCACAACCGTTGCGATAGCGGCACCGGCAACGCCTAATTTTGGCATGCCACACAGACCGAAGATTAAAATCGGGTCTAAGATAATATTTACGATAGCGCCGGTTCCCTGGGTAAACATCGTGTAGATGGTTTTTCCGGTTGCCTGCAAAAGGCGCTCGAACATCAGCTGTGTAAAAATTCCAAGAGAAAAACAGCAGCAGATCGTCAGATATTCGGTTCCGTAAGTCACAATTTCTTCGATATCAGTTTGACTGCGGTAAAAAGCACCGGAGAGAAAAGCTCCGATGAGGAAGAAGCCGAAAAAGCTTAAGATAACCAGAAATACGGCATTTTCCGCAATTTTGTTGACTTTTTCAAAATCTTTTTCACCGAGGGAGCGCGCGAGCAGCGCATTGACACCGACTGCGGTACCGGCACCGACGGCGATCATCAGGTTCTGGATCGGAAATGCCATAGAAACCGCCGTTAAGGCATTTTCGCTGATCATGGCTACAAAAATACTGTCAATAATATTGTAGAGAGCCTGCACAAGCATGGAAATCATGATTGGCAGCGACATGGATATGATTAATTTGTCGATAGGCATAACGCCCATTTTGTTTTCTGTCATAATAAACCTCCTGTAAAAATTTGTATGTAAACGGTTACATTCTAAAACGCTTTAGCATACTAACACAATTGCAAAAAGAATACAAGCAATAAAATGTACACACTTTTTCATTGTGTTCTGGGGCATTAACTGTTATGCTAAAAAATAATAGCAAAAATGAAGGAGGACTGAATATGAACTTTTACGAGAGAGCATTAGAATTAAAAGATGAAACAATTGCGAATCGTCGTTATTTTCATACCAATGCCGAGGTCGGCTTAGACATGCCGAAAGCACAGGCGTATGTCATGGAAAAACTTACCGAATATGGACTGGAACCGAAAAAATGTGGACATGGTGTCACTGCAACGTTGGGACATGGTGGAAAATGCATCATGCTGCGTGCGGATATGGACGCACTTCCGATGCCGGAGGAGAGCGGTGAGCCGTTTGCATGCCCGACCGGGGATAAGGCCCATGCATGTGGCCATGATTTTCATGCCGCCATGCTTCTTACGGCAGCAAAGATGTTAAAAGAAAATGAGCAGGAATTAGAGGGAACCGTAAAATTTATGTTCCAGCCTGCAGAGGAGACATTTGAGGGTAGCAAGGACATGCTTGCAAACGGAATCTTAGAGGATCCGCCTGTGGACGCGGCTCTGGCATATCATGTATCCGCCGGTAAAATGCCGGTTGGCCTCTATATGTATAACGACAACGGGACAATGATGTTCTCGGTGGACGGGTTCCGTTTTACCATCAAGGGAAGAGGTTCCCACGGCGCCTATCCGCAGATGGCGATCGACCCGATCAATGTGGGTGCACATATGCATCTGGCATTTCAGTCACTGATCGCGAGAGAGGCAAATCCGGAGAAAGCATGCGTGTTTACCATCGGAAAGTTCCAGGCGGGCGCGGCAGCCAATATCATCCCGGATACCGCAGTGCTTGAGGGTACGCTGCGGACGAATGATCCAGAGCAGAGAGCACTGCTTGCGCGCAGGATCAGAGAGGTAGCTACAAAGACCGCGGAGTCATTCGGCGCTACGGTGGAGATAGAAGTGTTATCTGATGTGCCGCCACTGATCTGTGACCCTGCATTTACAAAGGAGATCGTGGGATACATGCAGGAGATGAATATTCCGGGGGCAACGCCTTATCCGGGAGTTACAGCCAGCGCATCGGAAGACTTTGCGGTGATCGCAGAAAAAGTGCCGAGCTGCTTTATGTATCTTTCTGCCGGCTACTTAGATGAGCGCGGCGCATACAATGCACACAATCCGAAGGTGCAGTTCAATGAGGAGGTCTGCCCGATCGGAGCATCCAGCCTGGCACACTGTGCAGTGCAGTGGCTGAAAAACCACAAATAAGTTATAGGGGAGACGAGGACACACAGGAAGCGGAAATGACCGGCACAAAAAGGAGAGAAAATGTTATGGCGGAAAATCATGTAGGAAGTGTAGCAGTACCTTTGGAAAAAAAGGCAAAAAATGCAGTCACGATCGGCTGCATGATGCTGATGTTGTTCGTTGCATCCAGCGGTGCGGCGTTGGCGGTGCTCCAGGGACCGATTCTTAAGAGCATCAGTGAGGAAGCATATGTAAAATATTTTGGGTTGCTGGGGATTATGGCAACACTCGGTCTGTCAATTATGACACCGATAGGCGGGAAGCTCGGAGATCTGTTTGGCAGGAAAAAAGTCGTGATCGTTGCCGGAATTATCGCGATCGTAAGCTGCATCGGAATGGCAGCGATACGCGTTGCATTTCCGTTTATGTTCTGCCGGTTTTTGCTGGGGGCAGCGCAGGGCGCGTTTACGGCAACACCTTATATCATTGCCCGTGAGATCAACGAGCCAAAGGAAGTGCCAAAGGCAATGGGGCTGCTCGCGAGCACGGTAGCGGTCGGAGGTCTGGTTGGTTCCATCATATCTGCAATTTTTGCGGATATGGGACTGCTTGCCATCGCCATCGGCTATCCGGTTATTTTCCTGATCATCGGAATCCGGCTGATCGCAAAAAATTACCCGAACAAGAAAAAAGAGGGAAAAGTTACACTGGACTACGTGGGAATGGTGCTGCTGGCACTGGCGCTTGCGGCACTCTCCTTTGCATTGAATTATGCGCCGTCACTGGGATGGCTGAATCCGGTTATCCTGGCATTATTTGTGGTGACCATCGTCGCGATCGTGGTGCTGATCAAATACGAGAGCCACGCGACAGAGGCGCTTGTGCCGGTCAATTTATTTAAAAACAGTAAATATACCATGTTACTGCTGGTTGGATTTGTCGGTTATTTTTATCAGCAGGCAATGAATACCTATGCGCCGCTTGCGGTACAGGGAGTCATGGGCAAGAGTGCAACGCTCTCGAGTTCCTTGCAGTTCCCGCGTATGATATTTACCATGCTGCTTCCGGCTCTGTGTGGAAAATGGGTTGGAAAAGAAAAAGGAAACAGCTGGAAGGCAATGGCAATTACCACTGCACTGATCGCTGTTTCCTATATCCCGCTGGGATTTACTTCGACGACAACACCGTTTATGCTCTATATGGTTATGATCAG
>CAVCFM010000441.1:0-2492 GCA_963601305.1 bacterium
GCTGTGGAACAGCAGAATCTTGCCAGAAACCTTGTGGAAGTCCTCTACCCGAATGACAATCATGTGGCAGGCAAGGAACTCCGTTTAAAACAGCAGTACTTCTTTGTGTCAGCCAGCGTGCAGCGTGCATTAGACCGCTATAAAAAGCATCACGGTGACATCCGCAAGCTGCCGGAAAAAGTAACTTTCCAGTTAAATGATACACATCCGACTGTGACGGTGGCAGAGCTGATGCGTATCCTCATCGACGAGGAGGGATTGGGCTGGGAGGAAGCGTGGGATATCACCACGAGAACCTGTGCCTACACGAACCATACGATCATGGCGGAAGCTCTGGAAAAATGGCCGATTGAGATTTTCTCCCGCCTGTTGCCGCGTATCTATCAGATTGTGGAGGAGATCCACCGCCGCTTCGAGGCGAGAATCCGGGAGACTTATCCGGGTGATGAGGGAAAAGTAGCACGGATGGCAATTCTCTACAACGGACAGGTGCGGATGGCGAACCTTGCCATTGTGGCAGGCTACTCGGTAAACGGCGTGGCACGTCTGCACACCGAGATTTTGAAAAACGAACAGCTGCATGATTTTTATGAGCTGTTCCCGGAGAAGTTCAACAACAAGACCAACGGTATCACCCAGCGAAGATTTTTGATGCACGGCAACCCGCTTCTGGCAGACTGGGCGACGGCACATGTGGGTGACGGCTGGATCACCAACCTTTCGGAGTTGAGCAAGCTGGCAAAATACGCCGACGATAAAAAAGCCCAGAAGGAATTTATGGACATCAAGTACCGCAACAAAGTACGGCTTGCAAAATACATCAAAGAACACAATGGCATTGAGGTGGACCCGCGATCCATCTTTGATGTGCAGGTAAAGCGTCTCCACGAGTACAAGCGCCAGCTGCTCAATATTCTGCATGTGATGTATCTGTACAATGAGTTAAAAGAACATCCGGATATGGACTTTTATCCGAAAACCTATATTTTCGGTGCGAAAGCAGCAGCTGGATACAAAAACGCCAAGCTTACGATCAAGCTGATCAACAGCGTGGCAGATGTAGTAAACAACGACCCGGCGATCAACGGCAAGTTAAAAGTCGTATTTATCGAGGATTACCGCGTGTCCAACGCAGAGCTGATCTTTGCAGCGGCAGATGTCAGTGAGCAGATATCCACAGCCAGCAAGGAGGCATCCGGAACCGGCAACATGAAGTTTATGTTAAACGGCGCGCTGACACTCGGCACGATGGACGGTGCTAATGTCGAGATCGTCGAGGAAGTCGGAGCGGAGAACGCCTTTATTTTCGGTATGAGCTCGGATGAGGTCATCGCACACGAGAGAAACCGGGATTACAGTCCGATGGAGATCTACAACAATGACCCGGATGTGCACCGGGTATTAAACCAGCTGGTGGATGGAACGTTTTCCCCGAACGACAGGGAGCTGTTCCGCGATTTGTATAATTCCCTGCTGAATACACAGTGCACCCAGTATGCAGACACCTATTTTATCCTGAAGGATTTCCATTCCTATAAGGAAGCGCAGAAACGGGTGATGGATTACTACAGAGACGAGGCGGCATGGGCAAAGAGCGCGATCTTAAATGTGGCACATTCCGGCAAATTTTCTTCCGACAGAACCATCCAGGAGTATGTGGATGACATCTGGCATTTAGACCGGATCACGGTGACCATGCCAAAGGGAAAATAATATTGAATTAAGGGATAGATGGCAGAGGTGCAGAAAACGTATCTCTGCCGTTTTTTGCAAAAAAAGCTCCGCTTGCAATCATAAGCCGTTTTTCCTATAATAAAAGGATAGAGACAACTTGTTTTACACGGGGGAAGACATATGGGAATATGGGAAATGAAACGTGACATTCGTGAAAAGATTATGGCATACCAGTATGGCGGTGGAACGGAGGATGTGCTGGAATTATTAGACACCTACGACCGGTATCTGTCCATGCAGGGGACAGCGGATGAACTGGCGGAAGCTGCATTTTTTCACGGAGATATTGCGTTTCATAAGGGGCGTTATCAGGAGACGATAGAGGCCCTCACCAATTGTCTGGGAATTGAGAAGACGTTAAATTATACATATCTGGAAACGGAATCCTACAATCTGCTTGGCATGCTCTTTTCCTTTGCGGGGTATGAGAACGTGGCGCTGAACAATTATCTGCACGCGTACAACTCGGCAAAAAAGGATCAGAGCGTGCAGGGGCAGGTGGCAGCGCTTTTGAATTCAGGGATTTTGTATCAGAGCCTGCAGGATTACCGGAAGGCGATGAGCTATTACAAACGCGCATATGAGGCGGCGGGCAGTAACTTTAACCACCCGGAAATGTATCTGGTGCTGTTATGTCTGATCCAGCAGGCACAGGTACTGTATCTGATGGGGCGCTATGAGGATGTAAAACGCATGAAACGCGAAATTGATTCCTATTATCAGGTGACCTGTCAGGGCAAGGTGCTGCTGCCGAAGAT
>CAVCFM010000442.1:0-3452 GCA_963601305.1 bacterium
GTATCATACGGTACAGCTGATTGACAATGTGTCGAGCATCGCGCTGGCGTTGGCGGTGAAGAAAGATCTGTACTTTCGGGTTGAAATCGATGAGAATCTCCCGGCACGCATGGACGGGGATGAAGCGCATATCCGTCAGGTGCTGGTAAATCTGCTGACCAATGCTGTAAAATATACCTACGAGGGCGGTGTGGTATTCCGCGTGCAGCTTTCTGACGGACCGGATGAAGAGGGCAACTGCACGGTGCGCTATGCGGTGAAAGACACGGGACTTGGCATTAAGCCGGAGGACCGGGAACGGTTGTTTGAGAAGTTCGAGCGGCTGGATCTGGATGCAAACCGGAATACGGAAGGCACGGGACTTGGCATGAGCATCGTGGCGAAGCTGCTCGAGGCGATGGGCAGCAAGGTGGAGTTAGAGAGTGTGTATCATGCAGGCTCTGAATTCTATTTTTACCTGACACAGAAGGCGCTGGGAACGGAAAAGGTTGGAATCTATGAGGAGGCGAAGGCAAAAGCTGATGCACAGATCCCAAAATACGAGTCGTTTACGGCACCGGACGCGCGGGTTCTTGTGGTGGATGATGTGCGGATGAACCTTCAGGTGGTCTGCGGTCTGCTCGACCAGCTTCAGATGAAGATTGACACGGCAGAGTCCGGGGAAGAGGCGATCGCGCTTGCACAGAAGTATCATTACGATGTCATTCTGATGGATCATATGATGCCGGGAATGGATGGAATCACAGCGACAAAGCACATCCGGGGCATTGGCGCCAAAACGGGAGACCATTACTATGAGACCGCGCCGATTCTTGCGCTTACCGCAAATGCGCTCTCCGGCATGCGGGAGATGTATCTGGAAGCCGGTATGCAGGATTTTATCAGCAAACCGGTGCGCGGAAGAGATTTGGAAGCGGTGTTAAAAAAATGGCTTCCGGCGGATAAGATCGTGCCGGGGGGCAGACTGGAGACTGAGAATGTGACACGCCAGACAGAAGACGCCGGTAACGGATCGGTGCCGGATAACTGGGAAGCCTCGATCGATGGCTTAAATGTGGAAGAGGCGAAGGCATATTTTGCAAAAAAAGAGATGTATGTCGATGCCCTGGGAACATTTCTGGCATCTGTTCCGGCTGCCGCAGAAAAAATAGATACCTATGGAAAAACCGGGGCAGTGCAGGATTATATCGTCACCGTACACGGCCTTAAGAGTTCTTCGAGGATTATCGGCGCAGAGCAGCTTTCAGAGCTGGCAAGGGAGTCCGAGCAGCTGGCGAAGAACGGAGCGTTCGCGGAGGCTGTCGAAAAGATACCACAGCTGTTACAACTGTTATCGGACGCGCAGAGTGCGATCCGCGGATATCTGGGAGAGGAACCGGTAAAACAGAAGCAGATGCTTACCAAAGAGGAACTTACAGAAAGCCTGCTGCGCTTAAGAGATTGCGCGAGGGATTTTGATATGGGTGGTCTGCTGGCATGGGAGAAAGCGACTGCGGACAGCCGGGTGCCGGAAGAATATCAGGATGTTTGGAACCAGGTAAAAGAAGCGGTGACAAATGTGGCATTTTCAAGATTATCGGAGATACTGGACGATTTTTTGGAGCAGGATTAAATGCCTGTACAAAATCGTGCGCCCCATGAGCGACTCACGGTTCATTGACATATACTGAAAAGAAAAGGTATTTTATGAATCGTGTGAAACAGGCAGTTCATGCCGAGAATGTATATAAATATGGTCTGAGTGGGAAAAATGTAACCGTGGCGATCATGGATACCGGAGTCGCCATGCACAGGGATTTTGACAACCGGATCCTGGCATTTCGCGATTTTTGCAATGGATATCAGGGACCCTACGATGATAACGGTCACGGAACTCATGTGACAGGGATCATTGCGGGGAGCGGGAGGATGTCTGCGGGGGTAAACGGTGTGCCGGTCTATGGCGGAATGGCGCCACAGGCCGGCATTGTGATGTTAAAGGTGCTCGATAAGAAGGGCAATGGCAAGACGGAGCAGGTGCTTGAGGCGATACGGTGGCTCAGGGAACACCGGGCAGCTTATAACATCCGTCTTTTAAATATTTCGGTGGGCATGCTGCCGAATGCGGGCATATCGGAACAGCAGGCACTGCTGCGCGCCGTGGATGGACTGTGGGATGCGGGCATTATGGTGGTGGCGGCAGCCGGCAATAACGGACCGAGAGAAAATACCGTGACAATTCCTGGAATATCGCGTAAAATAGTAACGGTTGGAAGTTCGGATGACGGTGGAAGTACCGGGAGTCTGGCAAAAGGCTACAGCGGCATGGGACCGACGGAGTGCTGTATCGTGAAGCCGGAGATCCTTGCTCCGGGCACGAATATTGTGAGCTGTGCGAAGGATGGTACCGGCTATGTCAAAAAGAGCGGAACCTCCATGGCGGCACCGGTCGTTACCGGGGCGTTGGCGTTGGCTCTGGAAAAATACCCGAATCTGACACCGGCAGAATTAAAACTGCGTTTATATGAACGTGCATATCCCCGAGGGGAACACATTGGCAAAAAGTGTTGGGGAGTATTGCATCTGGATTATTTATTGAGAGGAAATCACTTATGAAAAAAATAGCACATTTGCTTCTTGGCAGATTCACAATTATCGCGTTTGCCATTCTGATACAGGTGGCGTGGGCAGTCGGGATCCTGGTGTTGTTCAGCAACCGGTATTCGATTGTCATGATGTTGGTGCGTATCCTGGCAGATATCCTGGTGCTTATCATTGTGAACCGATGGGTCAATCCTGCAAATAAGCTATCCTGGACGTTTTTGATCATGGTATCGCCCATATTCGGACTGGTGGTATATCTGCTGTTCGGGCGTTCCAAGCTGACGAAGAAAACCGCACGCCGGATGGATGCGGCAAACAAGGAGATACAAAAGTATATCAGTCCAAACGAGAATGAGGAAAAGGCACTGCAGGAACTGGATTACGGAGTCTATAACCAGTCAAAATACATCAATGACTGGGCGAAGTTCCCGGTATACCGCAATACGTCGACCCAATACTATAAATGCGGCGAGGAGATGTTCCCGGATATGCTCCTTGCCTTAAAAAATGCAAAGCATTTTATTTTCCTTGAGTATTTTATCATTGAAGAGGGATATATGTTCGGCGAGATCGAAAAGATCCTCGAGCAGAAGGTCAAAGAGGGCGTCGATGTCCGGCTGATCTATGATGATGTGGGATGCATCGGCACACTGTCACCGAACTATTACCGCAAATTACAGGCGATGGGAATCAAATGTGCGGTGTTTAACCCGTTCCGTCCGATTATCTCGGTAGTCATGAATAACCGCGACCACAGAAAGATTTTTGTGGTGGATGGCAACGTCGGATTTACCGGGGGAATCAATCTGGCGGACGAATACATCAACCGCGTGGAGCGTTTTGGCTATTGGAAGGATACCGGAATCCGC
>CAVCFM010000442.1:3462-9044 GCA_963601305.1 bacterium
GTATGGAATATGACGGCGATGTTCCTTGAGATGTGGAGCTATATTACCGGTATCAAAGAAGATTATACGCTTTTTATGCCACAGGTGTATCAGACGGAAGAATTTGTCTCAGATGGGTTTGTACAGCCTTATGGAGACTCGCCCCTCGACCATGAGAATGTCGGGGAGAATATCTACTTAAACATCATTGCAAAGGCAAAGCACTATGTCTACATTTTTACACCGTATCTGATCATCGATCACGAGATGTTAGTCACACTGTGCAATGCGGCGAAGAGTGGTGTGGATGTGCGCATCGTGACGCCGGGGGTGCCGGATAAGAAGATCGTGTATCTGCTGACACAGTCGTATTATGCGCCGTTACTTAAGAGCGGTGTTAAAATCTATCAGTACACACCGGGATTTATCCATGCAAAATCCTTCGTGTGTGACGATGAGATCGCGACGGTCGGAAGCATCAACCTTGATTTCCGCAGCCTGTATCTGCATTTTGAGTGCGGCGTGTGGATGTACCGTTCCAAAGCGGTTCTACAGGTCAAAGAGGACTGCATGGAGACGTTTGCCTGCTCCGAAGAGATCACGTATGATTTCTGCCGGAACAGACATGTGTTTGTGCGTATGTTACAGAGCGTGCTGCGGCTGTTTGCCCCGCTTCTGTAAGCCAATAACATCAGGTCAGAAAGAACTGCAAGGCCCGAAGAAAATAATCTTTGTAACCGGCGGCAGCGATGGTATCGGAATATAAGATATCAACGCTGCCGATTTCTTTGCCGTCAAGCAGATAGACGGCTTTTCCGGCAACGGTGTCCGCGGTGACGGGAGCCTCAACGCTCTCAGGAATTTCGATGGATTTTGTGACGCCGGAGAGGTCCGTTCCGTTGGTGGAGACATACTGAAAGGTATCGGAATATTTTAACCCGCAGGTGGAGGCAATCCCGCGGCTTACGGCAAGCTCCGGCAGCGTGTCGGTATTGTCGTCCGCATAGATGCGGCATGCACTGAATCCATAATTTAGCAGAGTCTGCGCGTCGGAGAAGCGCACCTTGTAGTCCGGGGCTGCCATGACAACGGCGATTAATTCTAAGTCGTCTTTTTTTGCAGTGGCGGACACACAATATTTGGCAAGACCGGTGGAACCTGTTTTTAAGCCGGTGGCATATTCGTACTGCTTGATCAGTTTGTTGGTGTTGGTGAGTCCGAACTCCGAAGTGCCCTTTGCGGTGGTGTGCGTGATGTTTTCCATCCAGATGGTACAGTAATTATGTATGGCGGGATAGCGGGTGATAAGCTCCCGCGACATCAATGCCACGTCATAGGCGCAGGTCATGTGTCCGTCCACGTCGAGTCCGCAGCAGTTCACGAATGTGGTGTCGTTCATGCCAAGCCCCTTGGCGCGCTCATTCATCTGGCGGACAAACTCATCCTCGGAACCGGCGATATATTCCGCCATGGCAACACAGGCGTCGTTGGCGCTGGCGACGCTGATGCATTTGATCATGGTATCCACGGTCTGTGTCTCGCCCGGCTCCAAAAACACCTGGGAGCCGCCCATGCTGGCTGCGTGCTCCGAGACCGAAACGGTATCTTCCAGCGTGATCTGCTGATTTTCTAACGCATCAAAAATGAGGATTAAGGTCATGATCTTGGTGATGCTGGCGGGATGCAGGGACTCGTGGGCATTTTTTTCATAGAGAATGGTCCCTGTGGAGGCCTCCATAAGCAGCACGCTCGGTGCCGAGACGGAGAGGGAGGGGGTGGTGTCTGTCGTTTCGGCAGTAGAAGATACCAGCGGGGCTTCGGGGGACAGGGAGGTCGAAAATACAGAATTCGCCACGGGGGAGAGGGCAAGATTTACACTAAGCAGGAGTGACAGAAACAATTTCATAGAGATTCTCCTCACAGAAAATACATGGTTATAGTTTATTTTAGCGGGGCTGCATGTACGTTATGCCGCATATCTGGCAATAATTTCTGTCGCACTTGATATTTTTTACAATCCAAGGTAAAATAGATGCGGTAAAAAAGTGAGAGTTTTAAGATAGAGGATTCCGATATGGATATGACGGTTAAGCTGCAGGTGTTTGAGGGACCGTTGGATTTGTTGTTACATCTGCTTGAGAAGAATAAAGTAAATATTTATGATATCCCGATCGTGGAGATTACCAATCAGTATATGGAATACATCGCAGAGATGAAGCGTCAGGATCTAAATGTGGTCAGCGAGTTTTTGGTTATGGCTGCCACACTGATCGATATCAAGTCGAGAATGCTGCTGCCTGCGAAGGAGACGGAGGAAGAAGAGCCGGAAGATCCGCGTGCAGAACTGGTGCAGCAGCTGTTGGAATACAAGATGTACAAATGCATGGCATACGAACTGCGCGACCGCCAGTTAGATGCAGAGCGTGTCCTTTTTAAGGAGCCGACGATCCCACCGGAGGTTGCGGATTACGAGGAGCCGGTGGATATCGACGAGCTGGTGTCAGGTGTGACCCTCGCAAAGCTCAATGATATTTTTAAATCCATCATGAAAAAACAGGTGGACAAGATCGACCCGGTGCGTTCGAAGTTTGGCAAGATCGAGAAGGAAGAGGTGTCGTTGTCGGACAAGATGGCATATCTGGAAGAGTACTGTCGGACGCACAGCCGTTTTTCATTTCGCAGCCTGTTAGAAGCTCAGGCGAGCAAGATGGAGGTTATAGTGACTTTCCTGGCTATCTTAGAGCTTATGAAGGTCGGAAAAATATTTATATCGCAGGAATATACCTTTGACGACATTAAGATAGAGTCAAAGATTGTTGCGTAGTGTGGAGTTGGTATGGAGAATAAGAATTATGAGGCGATCATCGAGGCGATTCTTTTTACGATGGGAGAGTCGGTGGAACTCGATAAGATTGCGTCGGCAATAGAATTAGACAAAAAGCAGACCAAGGCGATCATCGATGGGATGATGAAGCATTATGAGGACCCGTCTATCGGGGTTAAGATCATTGAGCTTGACGGCGCTTATCAGATGTGCACCAAGAGCGAGATGTACGAGTATCTGATCAAGATCGCAAAACAGCCGAAAAAGCATGTGCTGACCGATGTCCTCCTTGAGACGCTCTCCATCATCGCCTACAAGCAGCCGATCACCAAAGTGGAGATTGAAAAAATCCGCGGTGTCTCCTGTGACCATGCGGTCAACAAGTTAGTGGAGTATAATCTGGTGTGCGAGCTGGGAAGACTTGACGCTCCCGGACGACCGCTGTTATTCGGAACGACTGAGGAATTCCTTCGGAGTTTCGGTGTGCAGTCCATCGATGAATTGCCGGTGCTTAATCCGGTGCAGGTGGAGGAGTTCAAGCAGGAAGTGGAAGCAGAGATGAATCTGAAAATGGATATTTAAAAGTGTGCAGATGCACACTTTTTTTGTGTCATAGAAGTTGCGTCCTATGGTATCAAAGCCTATCAGGCAGGAAGGCTCTTTGTTCTTTTTAGATAAAAAACGCATATAGATTTGTGATGGCTTATGAAGTGTTAGGATGCGCGATGAAACGAATCATGATAATCATCTGTGTGATTGTATTTTTACTGGGGAGTGAGACGACGGTGCTCGGGGGCGAGGAGCCGAAAGAGAGCGAACTGTACGCCAAATCGGCGGTTCTTATGGATGCGGATTCAGGGCGTATCCTGTATGAAAAAGATGGCCATACGGCGATGGCGAATGCCAGCACCACCAAAATCTTAACCTGCATCGTCGCTTTGGAAAACGGGGATCTGACTGGCACGGTTACGGTGTCTGCCAATGCGGCGGGACAGCCGAAGGTGCATCTTGGCATGCGCCAGGGACAGAATTTTTATCTGAAAGATCTGCTCTATGGGCTGATGCTTGAGTCCTACAATGACTGTGCGGTGGCGATTGCAGAATTTATCGCGGGCAGCACGGAAGACTTTGCAAAGCTGATGAATGAAAAAGCTACAGAAATTGGATGTGAGGACAGCTATTTTATCACGCCAAACGGTCTTGATGCAAAAGACGAGGTGGGATTTCATCACACGACAGCGTCAGATCTGGCAAAGATCATGCGCTACTGCATTATGACATCGGAGAAGGCGCAGGAGTTTTTGGAGATTACCCGGACTGCCTCTTATGGATTTTCGGATGTGGAGCAGACTGCCTCCTACCAATGTTATAATCACAATGCATTTTTGCAGATGATGGAGGGGGCGCTGTCCGGGAAAACGGGGTTTACCGGTTCTGCGGGGTACTGCTATGTCGGAGCGCTCACCCGCGACGGACGCACTTATATCGTGGCGCTTTTGGCATGTGGCTGGCCGAACAATAAGACCTATAAGTGGGCGGATACCAAAAAGCTGATGAATTACGGGCTTGAAAATTTTGCCCTCACACAGGTGAGTGAGCAGAGCTTAAACGGGGAGGAGCTTGCCCCGGTGCCGGTGGAAGACGGGCAGGGGGAGCAGTTAGACGAGACGGTTTATACGAACCTTAAGGTGCTGCCCTATGAGGGATGCGAGCAGATCCTTTTAAAAGAGGGGGAGACAGTCATGGTAAAATATGAGATTGCAGAGAAGCTGCAGGCACCGGTATCTGCAGGGGATTCCATCGGAACGATCAGCTATGAGCTGGATGGAAACGTGCTTGGAACCTGTGAGGTGGTTGCGGCGGAATCTGTCTTAAAAATAGATTTTCCGTGGTGTGTAGAACGCGTGGTGCAATTTTTTTTAGAGTAGATGCCTGTTTATAAAATTTCCTGTCAAAAAATTAACAATTCGCTTGAAATATTATGGAAAAACATCTATAATTTAACATAGCTAAATTTGTTGATTTTTTATCAACAATAATTTATAAATGGAGGGCAAAGCGAATGAATAGTAGTAATGATAGCCTGGCTATGCAGCGCATTCTCAGGTTGGTCGATGAGAACAGTTTCATGGAAATCGGTTCTCTTGTAACCGCAAGAAGCACAGATTTTAATCTTGCAGCAACAGACACTCCTTCCGATGGTGTCATCACCGGACATGGTCTGATTGATGGCAATCTGGTATTTATTTACAGCCAGAACGCTTCCGTATTGAACGGAACGATCGGTGAGATGCATGCAAAGAAAATCGCAGCTGTATACGATATGGCAATGAAGATGGGAGCACCGGTCATCGGATTTATTGATTGTGCAGGTATCCGTTTACAGGAATCTGTAGATGCACTGGATGGTTTTGGACAGATTTATGCAAAGCAGGTAGCTGCATCCGGAGTAATTCCACAGATCGCAGCAATTTTCGGCACATGCGGCGGCGGACTTTCCGTTGTACCTGCACTGTGTGATTTTGCATTTATCGAGGAGAGCAGGGGTAAAATGTTTGTTAATTCCCCGAACGCGATCGAAGGCAACCGCATTGAAAAATGTGACACTTCTTCTGCAGTATTCCAGGCAGAGGAGAACGGATGTATAGATGCGACAGGTACCGAGGATGAGATCCTTGCAGATATCCGTGAACTTGTGGGTTTACTGCCGTTAAATAACGAGGGAGATGTCTATACCGCAGAGTGCACGGACGATTTAAACCGTGCATGCGAGAATATG
>CAVCFM010000443.1:0-3092 GCA_963601305.1 bacterium
CCGGCAAAAGCAAAAACTCCGGCATAAACACAACTTCCGGCAACTCTGAAGGAACACTTCCGCCGGAACCGCACAGGGAGCAGTTTGTCTGGGGATACGCCAACGCCCCGATTGGCGGTATCAACCCGCGCATCGGAAGCACCGTGTCAAATGATCTGTCCCCCTCGAGAGAAGGCTATTTCCCGCTTTTTTTGAAGGAGCGCTGTATCAACTGCGGTCAGTGTGATTCGACCTGTCCGGACATGGTCTTCCAATTTGCCCCCGGCATCTACAAAAACAGAGAGTGCATGGTCAACATGGGGTTGGATTATTACCACTGCAAAGGCTGTCTGCGCTGTGTGACCGTATGTCCGACTGCTGCCCTCGTCTCTGCCAAAGAGGCGGATTATCCCAGAAAGCCCTATGCGATGCAAAACCAGCATCTGCTCCCGGACTCACTCACCTATCAAAAGGATGGCGCCGACTCCTGGATTACCAGTGAATCCTACCTGGACGAAAAACGTATCGACGGAGGTGTTCTATAATGCATAAAACCAAACTTGCTCCCCAACAGGTTCTCTTCGAGAGCGGAAACGAGCTTGCAGCTTACGCCGCCAAGCAGATTAATTATCATGTCATGGGCTATTATCCCATCACGCCATCCACGCAGATTGCAGAAAACCTCGATGTGATGGGCGCGGAGGGCGAGCATGATATTATGCTGATCGCGGCGGAGGGCGAGCACTCTGCCGCCGGAATCTGTTACGGCGCCGCCGCCGCAGGCGGCAGGGTCATCAATGCCACCAGTGCCAACGGACTTTTGTATGCCCTAGAACAGCTCCCGGTGCAGTCCGGCACCCGGATGCCTATGGTGTTAAATGTGGCATGCCGCACGATCTCCGGCCCGTTAAGTATCAAAGGCGACCACAGTGACCTGATGTATCTGTTGAACACCGGCTGGATCATTCTTTTTGCAGACACGCCACAGGCGGTCTATGATTTTAACCTCCTTGCGCTAAAACTGGCGGAGTCTGTGCAGTTGCCCGTGGCAGTCGCATACGACGGCTTTTTTACCAGCCATCAGAAGCGCAAGTGCCTTGTGTTTACGGAAGATGAGACAGTTCAACAGTTTATCGGCAAAAAAGTCATCCAAAACGATCTCCTTGACCTGGCACATCCGATTACTATCGGTTCCTATATGAATGAACCGGACATTATCAACAACCGCTATCAGCTTCACCTTGCCATGGAGGATGCGAGAGCTCAGCTTCCGGCTCTGTTTGATGAATATGCTGGTCTCTGTGGCAGGCATTATCAATTCTGCGACAGCTATCAGACCGAGGACGCCGACATTCTTATCTTTCTGCTCGGTTCCTCCTACCACACCGCGATGGAGGCGGTGGACCTCCTGCGAGAAGAAGGATTATCCGTCGGTGTACTCACGCTGCACGTTCTGCGCCCCTTCCCGGCGGAGGAAGTGCGCGCACTCTGCGCCCATGCGAAAACCATTCTCGTGGCAGACCGTCAGGACAGCTACGGCGCGGGGGGCGGCAATATGAGTCTGGAGATCCGCGCAGCGCTCCAGGCACATTCCGCTCCCCGGGTCCTCTCCCGCGTTTACGGACTCGGCGGCAAAGATTTTTTTGTTGAGGATGCCATCGCACTGTTTCGCGAGGCTGCCGACCCGGACGCAAAACCGTTTGATTACTATGGAATTACCCCCGGAAGCCCGACAGCCGGACATGCCGCAGACACTCCCGGTGCCCGGCATGCCACGGACACTTCCGCCGCCGAACACGCCCTCTCTGCGTCTCAGAAGCAGCCGGATTATTTCCTTCCGATCACCGAGAAAGAGAGCCGACCGGGCGTCACACAGTGTCATTTTGACGAGGCATTGGGGAAAATGGTCGTAAGCGGCGGTGCACTGAACAATGCCACGGCCATGCCGATGCGCCTTGCGCCGGGTCACGGTGCCTGCCCCGGATGCGGCATCCCTGTCAATGTGAACCTGCTGCTAAAGGGCATAGAGGGAAATGTGGTGCTGTTGTTCCAGACCGGATGCGGTATGGTGGTAACCACCGGATACCCCAAGACGTCATTCCGCGT
This sequence comes from bacterium, assembly GCA_963601305.1. Taxonomy (GTDB): domain Bacteria; phylum Bacillota; class Clostridia; order Lachnospirales; family Lachnospiraceae; genus Roseburia. Next base: position 2,086 of record CAVCFM010000443.1, read on the forward strand.
TCCATTTATCCACAACCTATTCCAAAATGGCGCCGCCACCTTGAGCGGAGTCGTGGAGGTTTTTCATCAGAGGCAGAAACGCGGTGAATATCCGCCCGGCTCCATCACATTTATCATGGCAAGCGGCGATGGCGGCATGGATATCGGTATGGGCTCTGCTATCGGAACCGCGCTGCGCGGACACCACCTGATCCTCTTTGAATATGACAACGGCGGTTATATGAATACCGGTTATCAGCTGTCCTACTCCACCCCCATGGGTGCGAAAAGCTCCACCTCCCATGTGGGCAAAACCCAGTACGGGAAAAAATTTTTTCACAAGGACATGCCGGAGCTTATGGCAGCGACCCACATTCCCTATATTGCAACTGCCGCAGAATCCAATCCGACTGATTTTATCCGCAAAGCGGCAAAGACCGCCGCATATGCCCGCGACTTTGGCACCGCCTATATCAAGGCGCTGTCCGCCTGTCCGCTGAACTGGAATGACAAACCGGATCTGGAGCGAAATGTTATCGCCGCCGCTGTAGACTGCTGCTATTTTCCACTCTACGAAGTAGAGCGCGGAGTAACAACACTGAATTATAACCCGATATCCAAAAACAAAAAAATTCCGGTCACCGACTGGTTTGCCATGATGGGGCGCACCAAACATTTGCAGAAAGAGGAATACCGGGATATCACTGCTGCCATCCAGGAGGAAATCGACCGTCGTTTTGCACGGCTCTGTGCGAAATCCGAGCACCCACTCCTGTAGTCCTGCCTGGCATTTTGCCAGATAGTATCTGATGATTAAGGTTTATTAGTATTTGATTTTTTTATTTTATGGAGGAATTGTAATGTCTGTAGATTTCAGAGAGAGTATCACCAAAGAAAATCTGATGCGCGCCTTTGCCGGGGAAAGCCAGGCACGCAACCGTTATACCATCGCCGCTGCCCAGGCACACCGGGAAAAGCAGCATGTCATCGAAGCGGTGTTCCGTTTTACCGCCGACCAGGAAAAACAG
>CAVCFM010000444.1:0-5168 GCA_963601305.1 bacterium
GGATATTAAACCGCGACAGCATACCGTAAGTGGAAAACGTCGGGATTCCCAGTTGACAGGGAATTTTTGAACGGATAATATAATATTAGGATTTTAGACTTAAAAACAGAGGAGTATTCATGAAAACATATGAATTGGTAGTGCCATGCCACTTTGGGCTTGAGGCAGTATTAAAAAAAGAAATTTATGATCTGGGATATGAGATCAGCGAAGTAGCAGATGGAAGGATCACATTTGTGGGAGATGCGGAGGCAATCTGTCGTGCCAATATCTTTTTGCGCACGGCAGAGCGCGTCCTCATACAGATAGGGCGTTTTAAGGCGACCACATTTGAGGAGCTGTTCCAGGGGATCAAGAGTCTGCCGTGGGAGGAGTATATTCCGGTGGACGGCAAGTTCTGGGTAAAAAAGGCATCTTCGATCAAGAGCAAGCTGTTCAGCCCGTCCGATATCCAGTCGATCGCCAAAAAGGCGATGGTGGAGCGGATGAAGCAGCATTACGATGTACAGTGGTTCTCCGAGGATGGCGCACCGTATCCGGTTCGTATTTTTTTGCTGAAGGATGAGGTGATGGTGACGTTGGATACCTCGGGAGATTCCCTGCACAAGAGAGGTTACCGTACATTGACGAGCAAGGCTCCGCTGACGGAGACGCTGGCAGCAGCATTACTGCTTCTGACACCGTGGAGACCGGATCGTATCCTTGTGGATCCGTTCTGCGGAAGCGGTACGTTCCCGATTGAGGCAGCGATGATCGCAGCAGGCATTGCGCCGGGCATGAACCGCGAGTTTACCGCGGAAGCGTGGACGAACATTATCCCGAAAAAGCTGTGGTATGAGTGCGTTAAGGAAGCGGAAGATATGGTAAATACGGATGTGGAAGTGGACATCCAGGGATATGATATCGACGGAGATGTGATAAAAGCAGCCAGAGAGAATGCAAAACGGGCAGGTGTCGACCATCTGATCCATTTCCAGCAGCGGGAGGTTGCCGATCTGCACCACCCGAAAAAATATGGTTTTATCATCACAAATCCGCCTTACGGTGAGCGACTGGAGGACAAGGCTGACCTGCCGAAGCTCTACACGCAGATTGGCGAGGCATTCCGCGGGTTGGATTCCTGGTCTATGTATATGATCACCAGCTATGAGGATACAGAGCGTTACATAGGAAGAAAAGCTGATAAAAACCGTAAGATTTACAATGGAATGTTGAAGACTTATTTTTATCAGTTTATGGGGCCGAAGCCGCCAAAGAGGAGAAGTGAATGAAATATTCGAAGCGGTATCTGGTGTTTGGTGCTATTTTGGTGTTGGCGCTGCTGGTAAAATTTGGCACATACACCGACAATTCAAAAAGTGTGGAGGAATTCCGTGGTGCGGACTTAGAGGCAGATACCTGGAATCCCCTCATTGCATCCAGCGTCAACGATAATCTGCTCTCTGTTGTCATCGACAACAAAGAATACACAAACGAGGATTATAAGTTCTATATGGACGATAATCTCAATATTATGGTGCCGGTGGAAATCCTGCGTGATGCCTTAAATTGCAGTGCGCATGTGTACGATGGCACAAGGCTTCTGGTGGAAAAACACTCTAATGAGGTGGAATTTTCCCTGGGACAGCAGACCGCAATGGTAAACGGTACCACCGAGGCAATCGTGTCTGCTTTTACCCAGATCGGAGATGAATTTTATGTGAGTCTCAATGACCTGACGAATTATCTGGACTATTCCTACAGCTGGAACATTCAGGAGAATATGGCATCGACCGCGGATAATTCCGAGAGTGCATCGATTATCCCAACCAGATATGATCTGAGGGAAAAGGGAAGGGCAACGAAGGTGCGCAATCAGGGACTGTATGGTACCTGTTGGGCTTTTGCGGCGTTGGGAGCTTTGGAGTCATCCCTGATGCCGGAGGAGACGGCGGAGTATTCCGCGGATCATATGACAAAATGGAACGGATTTAATCTGAGCGGGTACGACGGAGGCGATTATTCCATGGCGATGGCGTATCTTGCAGCCTGGCGCGGTCCGGTGTATGAGGCGGACGATCCTTATGGGGATGACGAGTCTGACGGCACGCTTGCAGCAGTGAAGCACGTACAGGAAATGCAGATCATCGACGGTAAGGATTACGAAAAGATAAAAGAAGCCGTGTTCAAGTATGGCGGTGTGCAGACAAGTATTTACAGCAGCTTAAGGAGCACGCGCAGCGTTTCTGCCGATTATAACAAGCAGACCAACGCGTACTGCTATATCGGTACGGAAAAGCCGAATCATGCGGTGGTGATCATTGGTTGGGATGACAGTTACCCGAAGGAGAATTTTAACGTGGATCTGGAGGGCGACGGAGCATTTATCTGCCAGAATAGCTGGGGTGAGAGCTTCGGCGAGAACGGTGTATTTTACGTGTCCTATTATGATACGAATATTGGCACGCACAATGTGGCATACACGAAGGTGGAGTCTACAGACAATTACGATAACATTTACCAGAGCGATCTGTGCGGCTGGGTAGGTCAGCTTGGCTACAATAAGAACAGCATGTACGGCGCAAATGTCTACACGGCAGAGGGCGAGGAGGCGTTAAAGGCAGCGTCTTTTTATGCAACCGGAAAGGATTCCCAGTATGCTCTTTATGTGGTGCGGAATTTTGAGGACGAAAATTCATTTGAGACAATGATACCGGTCGCTTCCGGCAAACTTTCCAATGCCGGATATTACACGGTAGATTTTAATGATAGTATATTACTTGAGGCAGGGGAGCGCTATGCGGTGGTGCTCTATATCAACACGCCAAATGCGAAGCTGCCGATGGCTGCCGAATATCGCGCAGATGAGGCGACAGCGACGGCAATTCTGGATGACGGTGAGAGTTATGTGAGCCCGAATGGATTTAGCTGGGAGGCGGCAGAGGTATTTGGAGAGTGCAACCTTTGCATCAAAGCTTTTACCGATAACCGATAAAAGGAACAGAGCACATGGAAGAGAAAGCATTGAAGGGCGCTGCCATATTTCTGGCAGTGCTGTCTGTGGCGCTTTGCATTGTATTTCCCTATCTTCCGAGACTGCGCACCTGGCAGACAGAGGTCAGGGAGCAGCGGATCGCGGAGCAGGAGTACGAGCAGAGCCAGACGCAGATGAATGATCTGGTGATTCAGGAAGAGGAAGTGCCGGATGGGCATGAAGGACAATTGAAGATCCGGCTGCCGGAGGGCGTCGGCGGTGCGCAGGTTGCAGTGAGTAACGATTATGTGACACAGACGGTGCGCGTGGAGATTCCCGAGACCGACCAGAAGTATTTTGACAGCTATCCGATTTCGGGCAGCAGTAACCATATTGCCATGCTCTCTTATGCAAATCAGAGTGATGGCGGTATCATTGAAATCGAGATGGATCAGGTATATGAGATAGAGACGGAATATGATTCCGAGTATTACTATTTTAACTTTTTGACACCACAGGAAGTCTATGATAAAGTAGTCGTAATCGATGCGGGACACGGTGGAAGAGCGCCGGGTGCGACCAAACAGGGCATCAATGAAAAAGATATTGACCTGGCGATCGTGCTGCAGCTCAAGGAGATCCTCGATGCCAGCGACGAGAATATCGGCGTGTATTACACAAGAACCGATGACAGCAATCCGACGTTTGACCAGCGTGCGCAGTTGGCAAATAAGTCCAATGCGGATCTGTTTATCAGTGTACATAATAATTCTACCGGAAGCGGACGCATGTCGTCCACAAACGGAACACAGGTCATGTATGACGAGACATCGGAGGCAAGCAAGAATTTTGCCGAGATTTGCCTGGAAGAGGTAACCGGTCAGATTGGAAGCCGCAATAAGGGGCTTGTGGAAGGCGACAGCATTTATATTATCCGTACCAGTGAGGTGCCGGTGGCACTGATCGAAGTCGGATTTATGACGAACCAGGAAGAGCTGGATCTGCTCAACTCCACGGATTATCAGAAGGAAGTGGCGCAGGGCATCTACAACGCAATCCTGCGTGCATTTGAGGAAGGGTACTAGATGAAAAAGATTATTTTTGCAACGGGAAATGAAGGAAAATTAAGAGAAATCCGTGATATTATGTCTGATATGGACGTGGAGATCATCTCCATGAAAGAGGCTGGTATCAAGGTGGATATCGACGAAAACGGAGATACATTTGAGGAAAATGCGCTGATCAAGGCGAGAGCGATCGCTGCGTATACCAATGAACTTGTCATGGCGGATGATTCTGGTCTGGAGGTGGATTACCTGAATAAGGAACCGGGCGTGTATTCTGCCCGTTATCTGGGGGAGGATACCTCATACGATATCAAAAATCAGGCGATTTTAGATCGGATGCAGGGCGTGCCAAAGGAGAAACGCGGGGCGCGCTTTGTCTGTGCAATTGCAGCAGTGACACCGGAAGGCGAGGAACTGGTTGTCCGTGAGACGATTGAGGGTTATATCGGCGAGCAGGCAGCAGGAACCAAGGGATTTGGATATGACCCTATTTTTTATGTGGAAGAGCTGGGATGTTCCACAGCAGAACTTCCGGAAGAAAAAAAGAATGAGGTAAGCCACCGCGGAAAAGCGCTGCGTGCGATGAAAAATCTGCTGTGCGAGCGTGGAGTATAAGTATGAAGATACTGGTGGTGAGTGATACACATAGAAGGCTTGACAATTTACAGATTGTGTTGGAACGTGTGCAGCCGGTGGATATGCTGATCCATCTGGGAGACGCGGAGGGAGAAGAAGATTACATTGCGCAGATGGCGGGATGTCCGATGGAAATTGTGGCAGGTAATAACGACTTTTTCTCCGCTCTTCCACGGGAGAAGGAGATAACTATCGGGAACCATCGCGTTTTTATTACCCATGGGCATTACTATGATGTAAATTCCGGGATTATGGACTTACGGCGGGAAGCAATTTACCGTGGGTGCGATATCGCGATGTATGGGCACACACACCGCCCGCTGATCGAGTATACAGACCAGGTCGTTATTGTGAATCCGGGGAGCCTCACTCACCCGAGACAGGAGGGAAGAAGACCCTCTTATATTATGATGGATATTGATAAATCCGACAAAATACACTTTGAAATAAATTATTTGCGAGATTTTCAGAGTAAGTGCAACACCCTTGGATAAAAAGTAAATGCAACACTA
>CAVCFM010000445.1:0-7303 GCA_963601305.1 bacterium
AATGAATCTATGCTAAAGACACTTGGAGCACAAATCAAAGAATTCAAAAAAGATTCACTGCTCACGCCGGTATTCATGATCTTAGAAGTACTCATGGAAACCATCATTCCCCTGTTAATGGCATCCATCATCGATGACGGTGTGGAAGCCGGGAACCTGAAACATATCTATTATATCGGTTTTCTTATGGTTCTCGCAGCCTGCATTTCACTGTTTGCAGGTATCATGGGCGGAAAATATGGTGCAAGAGCATCCACCGGTTTTGCCAGGAATCTGAGAAAAGCGATGTATGAAAACATCCAGACCTTTTCTTTTTCCAACATTGACAAATTCAGCACCGCAGGACTTGTTACCCGTCTGACCACAGACGTCACCAACCTGCAGAATGCTTACCAGATGCTGCTGCGCATGTGCGTGCGCGCACCGATCAGTATGATCTGTGCCATGATCATGGCATTTTTCATCAGCCCGCGTCTTGCCAGCGTCTATCTGGTTGCCGTTATTTTCTTAGGCTTGATCTTAGGCTTTTTAGTTGTGAAAGCGCACCACTATTTTACCGCTGCGTTCCCGAAATACGACGCTTTAAATGCATCCGTACAGGAAAATGTCTCTGCGATCCGCGTGGTAAAAGCCTATGTCCGTGAGGATTACGAGAAAAAGAAATTTACCACCGCAAGCCAGAACATCTACAACATGTTCGTAAAAGCTGAGAGCATTATCAGTTTCAACTCACCGCTTTTAATGTTTGCCGTATACGGCTGTATCATTGTCATCAGCTGGCTGGGCGCACAGATGATCGTGAGTGACACCTTGACCACAGGTAACCTGATGAGCCTTCTCACTTATTGTATGAACATCATGATGAGCCTGATGATGTTATCCATGGTATTCGTCATGCTGACCATGAGTGTCGCCAGCGCCGAGCGTATCTGCGAGGTATTAAACGAGACCAGCGATATCACAAACCCAGAGAATCCGGACTACACCGTAACTGACGGAAGCATCCAGTTTGACCATGTTACCTTCCGCTACAATGTGACATCCGCCAAGCCGGTGTTAGACGACATCAACCTGTCCATCCGCTCCGGCGAGACCATCGGTATCATCGGCGGAACCGGAAGCTCTAAGTCTTCCCTCGCCAATTTGATCAGCCGTCTCTATGACGTCTCCGAGGGAACGGTTTTGGTCGGCGGCAAGGATGTCCGCTCTTACGACCTTGACACCCTGCGCAACGAGGTGGCTGTCGTGCTTCAGAACAATGTTCTGTTCTCCGGTACCATCTACGAAAATCTGCGCTGGGGCAACAAAAATGCCTCCGACGAAGAATGTAAACGCGCCTGCCGCCTCGCCTGCGCCGACGAATTTATCGAGCGTTTCCCGGACGGTTACGACACCTACATCGAACAGGGCGGAGCCAATGTCTCCGGCGGTCAGAAACAGCGCTTATGTATCGCACGTGCATTGTTAAAGAAACCTAAGATCCTGATCCTCGACGACAGCACCAGCGCCGTGGATACAGCAACGGATGCCAAGATCCGTCAGGCATTCTTAGAGGAGATTCCAGACACCACCAAGCTCATCATTGCACAGCGTATCTCATCCGTGCAGGACGCTGACCGCATTATCGTGCTGAACAATGGTGTAATAGATGGTTTCGGCACACATGAGGAACTGTTAAAAACTAACGATATCTACCGCGATGTCTACGAATCCCAGACCAGCGGAAGCGGCGATTTTGACGAAGGAGGTGCTGCATAATGCCACGAATGGTACAAGGTCCAAAACCAAAAGTAGAAAATCCGGGCAAGCTGTTTATGCGGCTGATGCGCTATGTATTAAAAAATTACGCATTCCAGTGCCTGGTTGTATTAATCTGTATTTTTATCTCGGTTCTCGCAAACGTACAGGGAACCCTGTTTATGCAGACATTGATCGACGATTACATCCTGCCACTGACGAAGCAGGTCACACCTGACTTTTCCGATCTGGCAGCCGCGATCTCCCGGGTTGCAGTCTTTTACCTCTGCGGTATCATTGCCTCCTATGCCAATGCCCGCCTGATGGTAAATGTCACCCAGGGAACCATGCGCAACCTGCGTAACGATATGTTTACCCATATGGAAGAACTTCCGATCAAATACTTTGACACGCATGCCCACGGCGACATCATGTCCTGCTACACCAACGATATTGATACCTTGCGCATGCTCATCAGCCAGAGTATCCCGCAGTTTTTAAACAGCGCCATCACCATTGTGAGCGTATTTATCAGCATGCTGCTCTTAAATGTTCCGCTGACGCTTTTAACACTGTTCATGGTTGGTCTGACACTGCTCTCCACCAAGAAGATCGGTGGACAGAGTGCCAAATACTTTATGGCGCAGCAGCGCGATATCGGTATTGTCAACGGCTACATTGAGGAGATGATCAACGGACAGAAAGTCATAAAAGTCTTCACTCACGAGGAAGAGAGTATCGAAAAGTTCAACGAGTTAAACGACCAGCTCTTCCACAGTGCGGACAACGCCAACAAGTTCGGTAACATCTTAATGCCGATCAACGCCCAGATTGGAAATATCAGCTATGTGCTCTGCGCCATCGTCGGCGGTGCACTTGCCTTAAGCGGTGTCGGCGGCTTTACCTTAGGTGGTCTTGCAAGCTTCCTTACCTTTAACAAGAGCTTCAACCAGCCGATCAGCCAGCTCAGTATGCAGCTTAACAACATCGTCATGGCACTTGCGGGAATGGACCGTATCTTTAAAATGTTAGACGAGACTCCAGAGACAGACGAGGGATATGTCACCTTAGTACGCGCGAAAAAAGAAGACGGCAAGCTGATCGAGACAGCCGAGCGCACCGGAACCTGGGCATGGAAACACACCCACCAGTCCGACGGCAGCGTCGATTATATCGAGCTCACCGGAGATGTGGTATTTGACCACGTAGACTTTGGTTACAACGAGGATAAGATGGTACTCCACGATGTCAATCTGTTTGCAACACCGGGTCAGAAGATCGCATTTGTCGGAAGCACCGGTGCCGGTAAGACGACCATCACCAACCTGATCAACCGTTTCTACGATATCCAGGATGGTAAGATCCGCTATGACGGCATCAATATCAATAAAATAAAAAAGGATGACCTGCGTCATTCCTTAGGAATCGTACTACAGGACACCCATTTGTTTACCGCTACCGTAATGGAAAATATCCGCTATGGTAAGTTGGATGCAACCGACGAGGAAGTCATGGCTGCTGCCCGGTTAGCCAACGCTGACACCTTTATCCAGCAGCTTCCGGACGGCTACAACACCATGCTGACCGGCGACGGCGCCAACTTAAGCCAGGGACAGCGCCAGCTGCTTGCCATTGCAAGGGCTGCCATTGCAGACCCGCCGGTTCTGATCCTTGACGAAGCCACCAGTTCCATCGATACCCGCACCGAAAAAATTGTGCAGGACGGTATGGATAAACTGATGGCTGGCCGCACCACATTCGTGATCGCCCACCGTCTTTCCACTGTACGCAACAGCGACTGCATCATGGTACTTGAGCAGGGACACGTCATCGAGCGCGGTAACCACGAACAGTTGATCGCAGAACACGGAAAATATTACCAGCTCTACACCGGAAATCTGGCTGAGGGCTGATATTACCACAATTTGAATATCTGAATTGCCTTTTTGGTAACTTTATATCGAACATCTTCGAGTTCATGCGCTGCCCGCTTCAGCTCTTCCCGGATGGGAATCTGTTGCGGGCAGTGTTTTTCACATTTACCGCAGCCGACACACTGGGAAGCGCTGCTGGTATCCCGGCAGTAAGCCGTGCATTGCAGGTAATCCCGCCGCCCGGACTTTTTCCCCTCGGAATACATGGCATTGTAGCAGCGGAACGTTCCCGGAATATCCACTCCCTGCGGACACGGCATACAGTAACCGCAGCCGGTGCATCCCACTTTTACATGGCGCCTGATCTCTTCCTTCACGCGCTCCACGAGCTGTAACTCCTCTGCTGTCATGCAGCCCGAATACGCCTCCGATGCCGTCTTAACATTCTCTGTCACCATCTCCATAGAATTCATGCCGGAAAGCACACAGGTCACCTCCGGCTGCTGATACAGCCAGCGCAGTGCCAGTTTTGCCGGCGTCGTGCCACATCCATCCACATCATGCCAATCCATAAATAATGCCTTTGCAGACTCTGGCAGCAGATTTACCAGCCTGCCACCCCGCAACGGCTCCATGATGATTACCGGGAGTCCCTTTTTTGCCGCATAGTGCAGCCCCTTTACGCCAGCCTGCGAATGTTCATCGAGATAATTGTACTGGATCTGACAGAAATCCCAGTCGTAAGCATCCACTAATTCGATAAAGCGGTCGGTCTTGCCATGATAGGAAAAACCGATATTCCGAATCTGCCCGGACGCCATCTTCTCTGCGATCCAGTCCGCCATGCCAAGTGATACCAGATGCTCCCAGGTCTGGATATCATTTAACATGTGCATCAGATAATAGTCTATGTAGTCGGTCTGTAAACGCCGAAGCTCCTCCTGAAACATTTTTTCCACACCGTCCATGGACTTGATCAGATAATGGGGCAGCTTCGTGGCGAGATATATCTGCTCACGACAATGATTGCGGTGAAGGATTTCCCCCACCGCAACCTCATTGCCCGCATATACATAGGCCGTATCAAAATAGTTGACCCCGGCGGCGATCGCCGCCATCACTTCTTTTTCCGCCTTATCGATATCAACGCTGCCGCCCTTTTTTGTAAAACGCATGCAGCCGTACCCTAAGACCGATAGTTCGTTTCCTTTTTTATCCTTGCGATATTGCATTACAAATTCTCCAATTCCGAAAGCCAGAGTGTCGCACAGGCATCCGACGGCATACGCAGATCCCCCCGCGGCGATACTGCAACACTTCCCACCTTCGGTCCATCCGGCAGGCAGGAGCGCTTAAACTGCTGCGCAAAAAATCTGCGATAAAACGTCTTTAACCATTTTAAGATCGTCGCCTCGTCGTAGGTTCCGGCAAACGCCACTTTTGCCAGCCGGTAAACCTTCTCCGGTGCAAATCCCTGACGAAGCATGTTATAAAGGTAAAAGTCATGCAGCTCATAAGGTCCGACGATGTCCTCCGTCTTCTGGGAGATCACGCCGTCCTCAGGCGGAAGCAGCTCCGGAGAGACCGGGGTGTCAAGCACATCGTAGAGAACGCGCTGCAATGCCTCATCCCCACAGGTATCTGCGTAGTAGTGTACCAGATGGCGCACCAGCGTCTTCGGCACGGACGCATTTACCGCATACATGGACATATGGTCGCCGTTGTAGGTCGCCCAGCCCAGCGCCAGCTCCGACAGATCGCCGGTACCGATCACCATACCGCCAGCCTTGTTCGCCACATCCATCAGAATCTGCGTGCGCTCCCTCGCCTGTCCGTTCTCGTAAGTCACATCGTGCACCGTCTCGTCCTGACCGATATCGCGGAAATGCAGTCTGACAGACTCCTTGATATCCACTTCCATAAAGTCGGCTCCTAAGGAGTGGATCAGGCTTACTGCATTGTCGTAGGTGCGGTCTGTCGTTCCAAATCCAGGCATTGTCACCGCCTTGATACCACTGTGATCCATGCCCAACATATCAAATGCCTGCACCGTCACAAGCAGTGCCAGCGTCGAATCCAGACCACCGGAAATTCCCACCACCGCCGTCTTGCAGCCCGTGTGTTCCAGACGCTTTTTCAGTCCCATCGCCTGTATCTTAAAAATCTCATCGCAGCGTTTCTTGCAGTCATCTGCGCTTCCCGGCACAAACGGCATCGGGTCGACAAACCTGGTCAGCGTTGTCTCTTCCATATTAAGTGAGAAGTCCACCTGCACATAGCCGTCATCCCGTATCACAAACGTCGTCATACGTCTGCGTTCGTGGAGCAGACGGTTCACATCGATTTCGGTAAAAATCGTGTCGTTGGTAAAACGCGGTGACTCAGTTAAAATATGACCATTCTCCGCAATAATGTTGTGTCCGGAATAAACTAAATCCTGAGTGGACTCCCCATCCCCGGCACTGGCATAGACATAGCCACACAACAGTCTTGCAGACTGTCCTTTTACCAGATCCCTGCGGTAAGAATCCTTGCCGGTCGTCTCATTCGATGCTGAGAGGTTGACAATGACGGTCGCCCCGTTTCTCGCATGGCGGATACTCGGCGGTTCCGGTCCCCACAAATCCTCACAGATTTCTGCTGCAATGCAAAGTCCCGGCATACTGTCGCAGGAAAAAAGTAATCTTGTCCCCATCGGCACTGCATTTCCGTCAAATTCCACCTCCACGACATCCGGCATGGCTGCCGCAAAGTGTCTCGCCTCATAAAATTCGTTGTAATTCGGAATATACGACTTCGGAACAAATCCGAGTACCTTTCCGTAATTTAGCACTGCTGCCACATTATACAGCTTTCCTCTGTATTCCAGCGGCATGCCCACAAAGATAAGCGCATCGATAAAGTTCGTAAAGGAGGCAATTTTTTTCAGTCCCTCCCTGGCTCCACTAAGCAGTTTTTCCTGTAAAAACAGATCGCTACAGGAATAGCTGGTAAGGCACAGTTCCGGGAGAACGATCACCTTTGCCCCGCCGGCTGCCGCCTGTGCGATCGCGTCGCAGATCACATCCGCATTATATGCGGTGTCTGCCACTTTAATCTTCGGTGTTACCGCCGCTACTTTTACAAATCCATGTCTCATTTTCTCATTTCCTTTAACTCATCCACATCAAAATGATATCCCTTATTACAGAACTGACACTTGACCTCAATTGCCTCGCCATCGTTGATGATGTCGTCTAAGTCCTTGCGGCTTAACGTGGCGATTGCTCTGGACACGCGCTCCTTAGAGCAGTCACACTGAAATCCGGTATCGATGGTATCGGTGATCTCTAATCCGAAATCTCCTAAGATTGCCTCTAAAATCTGCTCCGGTGTCTTGCCGTCCTCAAGCATCGTTGTGACAGATGGGATCTCTTTGATCTTCTGCTCTAATTTTTCGATCACCTCGTCCTGGGTAAACGGCATCAGCTGGATGATAAATCCACCCGCCTGCTTGACAGAGTAATCTTTGTCCACAAGGACGCCAAGTCCCACTGCGGAAGGCACCTGCTCAGAGGTCGCAAAGTAATAGGTTAAATCCTCTGCGATCTCGCCGGTCTGCAATGCGATCTGTCCCACGTAAGGCTCCTTTAATCCCATGTCCTTGATGACACTCATCACGCCGAGTCCTAAGGCACCGCCCACGTCTAATT
>CAVCFM010000446.1:0-8271 GCA_963601305.1 bacterium
AGTCAAATGGCATCTTATTTTTAAAACGAACCAGATCTACTAGCAATCGCTCCTTGCTGTATATCGAAATGTTCGTATTTTGATATGACAACGTGCACTTTCCAAAAGCATATAAATCATCCTTCACAAATGTCTGTTTAATTGTTTTGTCTTTTATTCTTGTGTCCCCTCTCCGTGTAGCAAGATAGTAGAAATCCGGCATAACATCTGTAAATCCATAATAATAGTATGCACTTTCTCCGGTAAATACTGCCCTCGGATATTTTGCTGCTACCAGCTCAAGTTCTGAGCAAAATGCCTGATCTGAATACACTCCTTTTTCCTTTTGAAACAGTTTTCCTTCACTTACCGCCTTTTTTATCATATAATCAGAGCCCCAACGCTCAATACATTCCTTATAAGTAAAAATCATTCTATCACATCCTATTCAAGTAAATATACACACATATAGTATATAATGCGTATTTTTACTTAAATTATACTGCCAATTAATTTCATGTCAAGTAAAAATACACACCACCTTGATTTATGTGTATTTTTACTTAAATATAATATACGCCAAGAGCCCAAACCGCGGATAATCTCCACTATTTGGGCTCCAATTTTTACTCCTCCACGCGCACATTCAGCCATGCTGCAATATCCGCGAATACCTTTTCCCTGTCGGTCTCATTTAAGATCTCGTGGCGGTCATTCTCGTACAGGCAGTAGGTGATGTCCGTGACGCCTGCCTCCTTGTACATATTGTAGACTTTCATCACACCTTCGCCGAGATTTCCCACCGGGTCATCCTTGCCGGAGACGAAGAACAACGGCAAATCTGCCGGAACTTTTTTGACATTCTCCATCTGGTTATCGAAAAGCACTGCCTCCATCAGTCCATAGTAGGCATTGACGGTAAATAAAAACGTGCAGCGCGGGTCTGCGTAATACGCTTTGACGTTCTCCTCATTTTTAGACAGCCAGCTGTTTGAAAAATCCTTGCCGTAGAGGTCGTATTTTTTGTAAGGCTTGCTGTAAGAGAGCTTCTGCATGAGCTTGCTTCTGTAATGCCAGCCCCGGAATGTCGCCATCAGACGGCACAATGTCATTCCGAACTTCATCGTTCCATCCGCTTCGCTTCCGGTTCCCATGATGATCGCACCGGCAACTCCGTCCGGATGCAGGCTCAAGTATTTGCGTAGCATATAAGAGCCCATGCTGTGTCCCATCATAAAATATGGCACGCCCGGGTTCTCCCCCTGGATCTTGGTGCGCAGCTGATGCATATCTGCCACCAGCGTATCGCTTGGATTGTCATTGATATAGCCCCACTCTGCCTGTGAGGTCACCGATGCGCCATGTCCCAGGTGGTCATGTCCTACGACCAGATAGCCCTGCTCATTTAAGTACCCGGCAAATTCGCGGTAACGCTCAATATACTCCACCATGCCGTGGGTAATCTGCAAAATTGCTTTAAACTCGCCACTGTCCGGAATCCACTTTACCCCATGGATCGTGGTTTTGCCATCTTTGGATAAAAAACTGATCTGTTCTTCTCTTGACATCGTCTGCCCTCCTACGCTTTCGTTTTGTTTTTTGCCGCCGTTACTACTTCCTCACAAATCTGCTCAAGCGCATCTGCGCTCTCCTTCTGTTCCTTTAATTCCTCTGACAGGCTCTCCATCACTGCCATAGTATGCTCTCCTGTCTCTGCACATTCCAGCTGTACCCGCTGCAGGGCATCGGATTTTCCCACCAGGGTGTCCGGCAGTAAGCCCCGCAGATCAAGCTGGCTCTGCTCGTACGTTGCAACATTCTGCATGCAGTCCATCAACAGTTTTCCCATAGACATGTTGCTTTCCTTCAGCAGCTCATTCAGTTGCTGTACCTGCGCTTCTAATTCTGCAATCCTCTCATCCGACGCCACAAGCTGTGCCTCGATCGCCTTTGCCTCACTCTCATACTGCTCGGAAAAACTGCGCACCTCCTCCGCAGCGGTGATGAACTTCGTTCCAGCCTCTCCCATTCTGCCAGCCTCAATTGCCGCATTTAAGGAAAGTACGCCCATACTCTTGGAAAATTCCATCATGCGCTCTGTGTGTTCGTGTAACTGCTGCCTTCCTTCCGCCAGCGAAGCCGCCGCCTCTGCTATGCTCTTAACCGGAGCCGCCATGCTCTTATCACGCTCAGCCGCTTCTTTTACCGCTTCATTCTGCGCTTTTACCTGCTCCATAAACAGTGAATGGTTTACGTCGAACGTTCCGACGCCGTTATTGATCGCAACGATCGCGCCATGCAGTTCCTCCGCCGCCTGACTGCCGCTCTGTGACAATGCCGCAACATGGGAAAGCTTCTCCGCAACCTGACTGATGTCCTGCTCCATCTGATTTCTCGATGCCATCATATGTGCAAAACGTTCCGTCATGTCATCCTGCTGTCCTGCAATTTTTGCAAGTGTCTCTCTCGACTCTGTCTCCGCCGCCTTTGCGGCTTCTAATGCCTCTTCCAGTGCCTTTTCTTTTTTTCCGCCAAACATAAAAAACCTCCAGGTTCATCTACTGATAATTACGGATAATGAGCTGCACGCTCTCTATCCCTTGATATTCATTGATCTCCGGGTAATAGATCACGGACATCCGGATCGCGTTCTCGCGCCCGCGGAGTGCCGCCTCCACTTCTTCTTCCCCGTACTTGTCGCCATAATATGTCTTCCACTGTTCGATATCGCCGAAATATACCGCCGAAATCCGTCCGCCCTGCTCTGTCATAAGGTTCAGCTTTAACACGTTCTGGTTTTTGCCCACCACATACGCCCGCTGTACCTTAAGGCTGCGGTCCGCAAACTGCGGCTTTTGATTGCCCTTACCAAACGGCTCCAACACATCCAGCTCACGTATCAGCTCTGTAGTCGGATAATCTGCCGGCATTGCGATATCTATCTTTATCTTAGGGATAAAATCGTCATCTGTCAATTTACAGCATGCATTAATTTTTTCCCGGAACTCCTCCATCGTCCTCTCGTCTGCCAGTGAGATGCCCGCCGCCATCGGGTGACCGCCAAACTTGGTAAAACATTCCCGGCACTTGCAGAGTTCTTCGAACATGGAATAGTCCTCGATGGAGCGACCTGAGCCCTTGATGCCCTCCTCGCCCTTTGTGAGCACAAATGTCGGATGCCCGTAGCTCTCGCGTATCCGCCCGGCAATGATTCCCGCCAGACTCTCATGCACTTCGGGCAGATAGATGACATACACCTTGTCCCCTGCCTGACCATTTTCCACGACCTCTCTCGCCTGCTCCACACCGCAGACCGTCATCTCCTTGCGCTGCTCGTTTAGATCCACCAGCTCCTGCGCGATCGCTGCCGCCTCCTGCTCGCTTTTTGCCAGAAAAAGATTTAAGGCGATCCGCGCGGTCTCCAGACGGCCGCTGGCATTGATGCAAGGTCCCAGTACAAATCCAATGTGATATGTATGAACCTGTTCCACCGTCAGATTATTCTGTAAAATCAGAGCTCGCATGCCAACATTTTTCGTCTGATGCAGCCGCTTCAACCCTTCCTTTACCAGGATCCGGTTCTCATCCGTCAGATCCATGACATCGCCTACCGTCGCAAATGCCACGTATTCCAAAAATTCATATGCGTCCTCTGCCGTCCTGCCAAACTGCTCGTACAATAGCTGGACCACCTTGAACGCAACTGCCGCTCCGCAGAGCTCTTTATACGGATACTGACATTCCTGCTGCTTGGGATTGACGATGGCATCCGCCTGACTCCTCAGGTAAATGCGGCTGCCATCTTCTTCCTCCCGGTAAGGGATCTCGTGGTGATCCGTCACAAGCACCGTCATTCCCAGCTCCTTTGCATGCGCGATTTCATCCAGCGCGGCAATCCCGTTGTCGCAGGTCACAATGACCTCCACGCCATCCTCCGCCGCCCGGTCGATCAGATGCATGTTCAGTCCGTAACCATCCTTCATGCGATCAGGGATCTGTACGCTCACATCCGCCCCGAGGCTTTGAAATGCCTGATATAAAATATAGGTCGACATCACACCATCGATATCGTAGTCACCGATGATACGGATCGACGCTCCCGCCTTTATCTTCGCCGCCAGGATCTCTACGAGCTGCCCTCCACCAAAAAGCAGATGTGGGTCATATAACTCTGACAGCCCGCCATTTAGGTATTTTCCAATCGCGGCATCCTCTATCACATCCCGGTTGCGGATCAGGCGCGCTGTCACCGGGCTTATCCCATATTTTTGTGAGATTGCTGCAAAATCTGCCTTTTTTTGCAGTACAAACCATTTTTCCATCTTCTAGTCCTCGTATTCTACCTTAAACAGCGTCAGTCCACATGCCGGAGCCGTGTACCCTGCCATCTCGCGGTCTTTAGATGCAAGTATCTCCGTGATTTCATCCGGCGCCCTTCTGCCATCGCCAATCTCAATCAATGTTCCGGTCAATATCCGGACCATGTTCTGCAAAAATCCATCCCCGGTATAATAAATGCAGATCTCATCTGCACTCTCTGCAATATCAATGGAAAAAATCGTGCGCACCGTGGACTTTTTCATCTTTTTGTTGCCGCAGAATGCCTTGAAATCATGTGTGCCCACCAGCTTGTCCGCTGCCCTTCTCATCGCATCCACCGAGAGCGGCATCCGGTAATCATAGACATACTTCCGCCGGAACACATCCGGCACTTCCCCGGTATGAATGATGTAGCGGTAGGTCTTGCTTTTTGCCTGATATCTGCTGTGGAACCGCTCCGGCACGCGCTGCACTGCGCTTACCGCGATGTCCTCCGGCAGATACTGGTTCAGATATGACAAAATCTCCTGCTCACTGTAATCTCCCGCCAGATAAAAATTAGCTACCTGATGGATGGCATGAACCCCGGCATCGGTTCTCCCCGAACCGATGATCTCGACGGGTTCGCCTGCCATCCTGGTAAGTACATTCTCTATTTTGCCCTGTATGGTCTCTGCAGTATCCTTCTGTCCCTGCCAGCCCCGATAACGGGTGCCGTCATACTGTATAATGATCCGATAATTTTTCTTTGACTCTTTCATGAAAAATATCATATCATATTTAGCCCCAAAAACCAATTGACAATCTGGTGAGAATGTCTCCCTTACTGAAGCTCCGCAATCCTTGTCACAGCCACATAGATCTCGGATATGCGGTACCAGGTACGGAAGTCGATAACCCCGGTTACCGGCAGTCCGAAAATCGACTGGAACCGCTCCACCGCCTCCCTGGTCGCCGGTCCGAATATGCCGTCCGGCGTCACGGTGGGAATTGCCGGATACGACTGGGAGATTCTTGCTAACTGCTCCTGGATCTGCCGGACTTTATCCCCGGTTGAGCCAACGGTCAGATCCACTCTCGGCCACGAAGCCGGAATTCCGGACACCTCCTGCGCCGTGTTGATATACATACTGTTGCCATAGTAGTAGCGCAGGATATCAATTGTCTGGTATCCCTGTTCTCCTAAGTCTCTGCTTCCCCACTGGCTCAGCCAGTTGCTGCAGGTCACCCGCTGTCCGTCACAGTACTGGGTCAGGATTGGCTGGCTGACATTCGGTCTGGACAAAAAATTCTGGAACATCTCGTCTACCACGTTGGAAATACTCTGATAGACATTTCTTCCATAGACAAACTTCTGGTCGTATGCCGTAGACGAAGTGATGGTAAAATTATATCCCTTGTTGCGGTACCACTCCGTATACACACGGTTTAATGTAAATGACATGATTGCTAAAATATTGGCGCGCAGCGTGGCATCCGGCCATGTGGCGTAAATCTCACTGGACGCCACGTTTTTGATATAGTCACGGTAACGCACATAGTAATCTCTGGCGGTCGGGTCCCCCGGTGCACCGTCATGTACGATCACAAACTCCGGGATCACCACACGGCTAAGTACAATCTCTCCCGTCTCCGTGACCGGCTTGATCTCGGACTCCGGGATTTTCGGCGGATATTCCGCGAACAGGGTATGTGCCGGTATCACGATATTATCTAGCTGGTTTTCCCGTGCTTCCTCCTCTTCCATGCGGACATCCTGCATCGACAGCTGATCCGAAAACACCTCAATGCCGGAGATGTTAACCGGCCGGAATCCCTCAGCAGTGACTTCAATGGTATATTCCGAATAGGGCTGTTTTTCGCCGGGTTCCATGGACCACTCAACTGGAGGTGCAGCAAGCGCAATTTCCTCGGATAATCCGGAATCATCCGTATTCACCTCCTCAATCTGACTCTCAGGGTCTCCCGTATAGGAGATTGTAATTTTTGCATTCTGGATCGGGCGGCTCGTTCCCCTTGCAATGACGTGCATGCGCAGCGCACCCTCATCCAGCAGATTCTGGTCAGGTCTGATGTCTGACATATATCACCTCGTAGACACTTTCCCTCTATTATATGCAAAATGCGGCGCATATGTTCCGATTGGAACTATGCACCGCATACTCTGTTCTCAGATACGCAGTCCCATCAGACTGCACATACAGACGTTTCCATCTATTCTACTGTCACAACCTTTGCCAGGTTTCTTGGTTTATCCACGTCAAATCCCTTGTCGGAAGACACGTAATAAGCCAACAGCTGTAATGCCACAGACGCCGGCATTACCATAAATGCATCCTGCATATTCGGGAGTTTGAATACATTGTATTCGCCCTCTAAATTTCCTGCGATCGCTTCCTTGATAAAAATAACCACGTCCGCTCCGCGGGATTTTACTTCCTTAATATTGGAAAGCTCCTTGGACATTAACTTCTCCTGTGTCACTGCTGCCACCACCGGTGTATCCTGTGTGATCAGGGCAATCGGTCCGTGCTTTAACTCACCGGAAGCATACGCCTCGGAATGAATGTAGGAAACCTCTTTTAACTTGAGGGAACCCTCCAACAAAATGGAGTAGTCGAGTCCACGACCGATCATAAACAGATCTTTCGCCTCTAATACCTTTTTTGCAACCAGATGGATGTCTCGTCTCTGCTCCAAGACTTTTTTCATGACATCCGGCACGCGCTGCAATTCACGCACAAAGCTCTGGGTCTCCTCTGTGGAAAACACACCTCTGCTGTGTGCCATCTTTGCCACGATCAGATAAAATACTGCAAGCTGTGTCGTGTAAGCCTTCGTACTTGCCACCGCAATCTCCGGTCCCGCATTGGTGTAGAGAACATAGTCGCTCTCTCTTGCAATGGAGGAACCCTTTACATTGATGATGGAAAGGCATTTTGCGCCACGGCGCTTCGCATATTTCACCGCCTCAAGCGTATCGATCGTCTCTCCGGACTGGGAGACTGCAATGACCAATGTCTTCTCGTCGATGACCGGGTCAGAGTACATGAACTCGGATGCCATCTCCACATCGATGTGCATGTGAAGTATGGATTTCACAAGTGCCTGTGCCACCAATCCCGCATGCATTGCTGTTCCGCAGGCAATGATACAGATGCGCTCGCACTCCATAAACAGTGTATCCGGCACTCCGTCCACGGAAAAATCAGGCAGCCCCGCCTTGATACGGTTCTTGATGGTATTCTCGATTGCCTCCGGCTGCTCCATGATCTCTTTTTCCATATAGAACGGATATCCGTTCTTTCCGGCACTGTTTAACTCCCAGTCTGCGGTCAGATATTGCGGTTCTACGGTATTTCCGTCAAAATCCGTCAATGTCACCGCATCTGCGGTCAGTTTTAAAATATGATACTCCGGCACCACAAAATAGTGGTTGGTAAAACGGCAGAGCGCTGTCAGATCTGACGCTAACATTGCCCCCTCCTCGCAGATGGTTGCCACGATCGGGCTGACATTGCGGGTGGAGTAGATCACACCCTCTTTGTCTGCAAATAAAATTACAAGCGCAAATGTTCCGCGCAGCTTTGCGACGGTCTTTTTGATGGCTTCCTTGGGATTTCCCTCGTAGAAACGATTTAAAAGCGCTGCAACCACCTCACTGTCCGTCTCGGACTTTAACTCTCCTGCCAGGTCATAATCGGCGATCAGTTCACGGTAATTCTCGATGATACCGTTGTGTACCAGCGTCACATTGCCAACCTGATGCGGATGTGCATTGCAGTCGTTGACGCCTCCGTGTGTCGCCCATCTGGTATGTCCGATCCCACAGTTGGCGAGAGCTGCCTCAGACGCACAGATTGCCCGCAGATCACTGACTCTTCCAGCACATTTTGCCAGCTTTGTCTCTCCCACTCCCGGTTCCTTCCATGCAATTCCCGCACTGTCATATCCACGATACTCCAATAACTC
>CAVCFM010000446.1:8281-9733 GCA_963601305.1 bacterium
ACTCCAAGGCATCTAACAGTACGTCTCTTACATTCTCACTTCCTGTATAACCTATAATTCCACACATAAATTTTCCTCATTTCTATATTAAACTCTCAAGCGAAACTCATTCACTCTGTCTCTTTTTTTCTCTCTTCTATTGTGCCGTATTTGTTTTGCAGTTACCCGCATATTTGCCGTCACATCTCGTATAAGAATGATACGGAAAGGCATCCGCCGAATTTTCGATAACCTTCCACCTCGTCAACCTGCGACACAACCATGGCGGTCTGCTGTCTGCAGGTGCTGGCGCTTTGGGGAAAACTATGTCTGTATCATACAGTCACACATGGGACTGCGTATCTGAAAACAGATTCCATATTTGATTTTCAAGGTGCATTGTCAACCCTCACAGGTATAACGTGTATACTATACTATGATATGCAAAAAAAGTCCAGTTGTTTAGAAAAAAAGCTACTTTTAGGAAAAGGCAGCATCCTCCCATTTTCAGGACAATGCCGCCTCTTTTTATCTCTTTCCTATCTCTTATAGATCACAGTTGTTTACTGTTCTCGGGAACGGAATGACATCACGGATGTTGGACATACCGGTCAGGTACATTACGCAACGCTCGAATCCAAGACCAAATCCTGCATGTCTTGCAGAACCGTACTTGCGCAGATCCATGTAGAATCCGTAGTCTTCCTCGTTGAGTCCCAGCTCTTTGATACGTGCAAGAAGCTTATCGTAGTCGTCCTCTCTCTGGCTTCCTCCGATGATCTCTCCAATTCCAGGTACGAGGCAGTCCACTGCTGCAACGGTCTTGCCGTCGTCGTTCAACTTCATGTAGAACGCTTTGATCTCCTTCGGATAATCGGTGACAAATACCGGGCGTTTGAAGATCTCCTCTGTCAGGTAACGCTCATGCTCTGTCTGCAGATCGCATCCCCAGGATACCTTGTACTCAAACTTGTCATTGTGCTTTGTGAGCAGCTCAACTGCCTCTGTGTAAGTCACGCGGGCAAAGTCAGAATGTAACACATTATTCAGACGGTCAAGCAGTCCCTTGTCGATAAAGTTGTTGAAGAATGCCATCTCTTCCGGTGCATTCTCTAACACATAGCTGATAATATATTTTAACATGCTCTCTGCAAGCATCATATCATCCTCAAGGTCCGCAAATGCGATCTCCGGCTCGATCATCCAGAACTCTGCTGCATGTCTGGTGGTGTTGGAATTCTCTGCACGGAATGTCGGTCCGAAGGTGTAAATATTCTTAAATGCCATGGCATAGGTCTCGCCGTTTAACTGGCCGCTGACCGTAAGGTTGGTCGGCTTGTTGAAGAAATCCTTGGAGAAATCTACCTTGCCATCCTCTGTCATAGGCAGGTTGTTCATGTCAAGTGTGGTAACCTGGAACATCTCTCCGGCACCCTCACAGTCACTTCCGGTGATGAGTGGGGTATGCACATA
>CAVCFM010000447.1:0-5043 GCA_963601305.1 bacterium
TTCAATAAGCGTGAGGGTAAGGCATCTGAGAATGCGATCCTGACATCCCGCGTTATTGACCGTCCGATGAGACCACTGTTCCCGAAGGATTATCGCAACGATGTTACCATCAACAACATGGTAATGTCCGTAGACCCACAGTGCCGTCCTGAGATCGTCGGTATGATCGGTTCTGCACTGGTAACAACGATTTCCGATATTCCGTTTGCAGGTCCGTGTGCAACCACACAGATGGGTATGGTTGACGGAGAGTTTATCGTAAACCCATCCCAGAAAGACTGGGACAACGGTGACTTACAGCTGACTGTAGCTTCCACCGCAGAGAAAGTTATCATGATCGAGGCTGGAGCAAACGAGATCCCAGAGGATAAGATGATCGAGGCAATTTACAAGTGCCACGACATCAACCAGACCATTATCGAGTTTGTCAATAAGATCTGTGCAGAGGTTGGAAAACCAAAACATGAGTATACAAGCTGTGCAATCCCGGATGAGATGTTTGCAGCAATCAAGGAGATCGTGACACCGGAGCAGATGGAAGAGGCTGTATTCACAGACGAGAAGCAGAAACGCGAGGAGAATATCCGCGAGATCACTGCCAAGTTAGAGGAGGCATTTGCTGACAATGAAGAGTGGTTGGCAGTGCTGGGCGAGGCAGTATACCAGTATCAGAAGAAGACCGTCCGCAAGATGATCTTAAAAGACCACAAGCGTCCGGACGGACGTGCTATCGACCAGATCCGTCCGCTGGCAGCAGAGGTAGATCTGATCCCGAGAGTTCACGGTTCTGCAATGTTCACCCGTGGACAGACACAGATCTGTGATGTCGTTACATTAGCTCCTCTTTCTGAGGTTCAGAAGATCGACGGCTTAGATGAGAACGTAACAACCAAGAGATATATGCATCAGTACAACTTCCCGGCATACTCCGTTGGTGAGACAAAGGTATCCCGCGGTCCGGGACGTCGTGAGATCGGACACGGTGCATTGGCAGAGAAAGCACTTATGGCAGTTATGCCGTCTGAGGAAGAATTCCCGTATGCAATCCGTGCGGTATCCGAGACATTTGAGTCCAACGGATCTACTTCCATGGCATCTACCTGTGCATCCTGTATGGCACTTATGGCAGCCGGTGTACCGATCAAGTCCATGGTAGCAGGTATTTCCTGTGGTCTTGTAACCGGCGATACCGATGATGACTATATTGTACTTACCGATATCCAGGGACTTGAGGATTTCTTCGGAGATATGGACTTCAAGGTTACCGGTACTCACAAGGGTATCACTGCAATCCAGATGGATATCAAGATCCACGGACTTACCAGACCGATCGTTGAGGAGGCAATCCGCAGAACCAGAGAGGCAAGACTTTACATTATGGATGAGGTTATGTCCAAAGCGATCGCAGAGCCGCGCAAAGAGGTCGGAACATATGCACCGAAGATTATCCAGATCCAGATCGATCCGGCTAAGATCGGTGATGTTGTCGGACAGAGAGGTAAGACCATCAACGAGATTATCGACCGTACCGGAGTTAAGATTGATATCACAGATGATGGCTCCGTTTCTGTATGCGGTACAGATGCAGCGATGATGGACAAGGCCGTTGAGATGATCAAGATCATCACAACAGACTTTGAAGAGGGTCAGATTTTTGAGGGTACTGTCGTAAGCATCAAAGAGTTTGGCGCATTCCTTGAGTTTGCACCTGGCAAAGAGGGAATGGTTCACATCTCCAAGATCGCAAAAGAGAGAATTAACCACGTAGAAGATGTCCTGACACTGGGAGATAAGGTAAAAGTTATCTGCCTTGGCAAGGATAAGATGGGAAGAATCAGCTTCTCCATCAAGGATCTTCCGGAAGAAAATAAATAAATTTTGTCTATCGGACAGGCGGTGCGCAGCAGCGTGCCGCCTGTTGTTGTTTGCGCAAAGAGAGAATGTATAGTATAATATTCCTATCACAAAAACGTGCTTATGAGGGAGAACTTTATGAGGGGAAACGTGTGGATGGAGGTCAGCAAGGACGCAATGGCGGTTGTGGTCCGGATCCTGCCGGAAGGGGAGCAGGAGATCACGGAAGAACTGTTACATCAGGCGCTTGCAGACCAGAAGGTACGGTTTGGAATTGACGAGAATATGATCGCATACATTGTGCGAAATGGAGCGTATGGGCGCAGTTATCAGATTGCAGCCGGAATCCCACCGGTCAGTGGCAGTGAGGGATATTATGAGTACTTTTTTGAGCGGGATTCCAGAGAGTTCGAGCCTAAGATCCGCAAGGATGGGAGCGTGGATTATTCGCCGTCCATCCGGGTGGTAGAGCTTGGAACCAAGGTGGCGGAGTATCATCCGGCGAAGCCTGGAAATTTTGGCTATACGGTTTTTGAAGAAAAAATTGCGCCGCCGGTGAGCCGGGAGTTAGCTCCGCTGCAGTGCATTAATGTGGAGCGCCGGGGCAATGAATACTATGCGGCTGCACGTGGGCGCATCGGTCTTAGGGGGAACACACTTGAGGTGCGCAGCAATCTGACGATAGACGGGGATGCCGGGTATGCGATGGGAACTATTTCGTTCAATGGAGATGTGATCGTGAACGGCGACGTGTTCACCGATGTTGTGATACGTGCCGGGGGCAATATCACGGTGGAGGGCGTTGTGGAAGGCGCCTTGCTAAAGGCCGGGGGCAACATTATCGTGCATCATGGAATCCACGGGAAACACAAGGCGGTCATTGAGGCGGGTGGCAGCATTACCAGCAATTTTATCGAAGAGGCGAAGGTTACGGCGGGCACGGATATCTGCGTGGACTACATGGTAAATACAAACGCGTCTGCCGGGCAGACCATCCTTGCAACCGGGAAGAACGGACTGATCATCGGAGGCGATGTGTTCGCAGGGGAGACGGTGGATGCATTTGTCATCGGAAATGAAGCCGGAAGCCATACGAAGGTTTCGGTGGACTGCGATGACACCAGACGGCAGACAGAGACAAGGATTATTGTCAGGAAGCGGCTTTACGCCGGGGCAGAAATCCACGTAAACGGAGTCCGTGCTGCACGCCTGCCTGTTTTTGGAGAATTTCACAATGTGGATGGCGAGGTAAAATACTTTGATATCGGAAGCTATGCTTACCGGATGAAGGACAGACAACAGGAGAAAACGGCATCAGAGCATGAAAAACCGCTGATCCTGATCGTGGACGATGACCCTGTGATCCTTCGCACGGAGTATGCTTATCTGTGTGAGGATTACCGCGTCGCAGCGGTATCGGAGCCGAAGGATGCGCTGCTGTATCTAAAGCGCAACAAACCGGATCTGGTGCTGCTCGATTATCTGATGCCGCGGATGAATGGCGGAGAGCTGCTTCAGAAAATACGGGAAGATGACGATAAAAAAGTGGCGAACGTGTCCGTGTTTTTTGTGACGAGTGTCACGGACAGGCGTGTTGTGGCGGAATGTTTGAGCCTTTATCCCCAGGGATATCTGCTGAAGCCACTCGGCCAGGAGGAATTAAAAAAGATTGTGGGCAAGTTTTTTGCACACCGGGAGAGTGAAAAAAGTAAGTAATGAGGATGAAAATACGAAAAGTTTTGAAAAAGAAGTGGAATGTTGCAGTCTATTTTATATTTTTAATCTTGACATTTTTCTTTATGTGGCTGGCAGACCAGAGCGGGGAACAGTATCAGTTTAAAGAGTATGACGAGACGCTGTTTGGGCAGCCGTGGACATATGAGTTTTCAGATGGGGTCAGTGGGGAGACCACATTGCCCGCCAGACTGTCCTACGAGGGAGACGCAGACACACTCACACTGACGAACACATTGCCGGATGTGTGGGATGGCATGGTATTTATCTATCGTTCCAGACATTCGGATGTCAAAATCTATATCGGCGGCGAGCTGGTATATGACAGTATGATGAGCCCGGAGGGCGAGGTCCAAAAAGGTCTGTTCCCGTTAGCCGGAAATGTCTGGAATGAAGTGTCGCTTCGGGAAGAGTACTCCGGGCAGAAGATCGTTATAGAGTCCACCTGTGCTGTGCGAAGATATTTAAGGGGACCCGGCGATGTGTACCTGGGAGACCGGGCGACGTTCTTTTTACAGCTGGTAGAATCCAAGGCGAGCACGATTGTAGGTTCCGGGGTGCTGGCAATCCTTGCGACGATCCTTTTTGTGGCATGGGTAATCTTGACGGTGACGACGAGAAAAAAATACAACGAGATTTTGTGTCTGGCGCTGTTTACCATCAGCATGTCTCTGTGGGGCTTTACCGAGTCACGGTGCCTGCAGTTCGGCATGCAGAATATGCGGGGATACAGTGTGTTTGCATTTGAGATCCTGCCGTTAATACCGGTTCCCATCGCCTTATATTTTACCTATGGAAAAAGGCGGCAGACGGTACGCCTGGCAAAGGTTGCGGCGGTGATACCGCTTGTTATCTGGGCGATGAATAACCTGGCACATTTTCTTGGAATCTGTGATCTGGCGGCGACATTGCCGGTTACCCAGGTGATGCTGATTTTCGAGGTGATCTTTATCGGCGCCATTCAGGTGCACGATTTACTGTTAGACAGGAATTCCAACGGTGCAGACTCCGGTGGGATCTTCTGGCGGGTGCCGTTGGTCGGGCTTGTGATCATGGTGCCGTTTGTCCTGTGGGATCTGCGGAAATATCTGCTGGCGGATCTTTATTTTACGGACAAGGCGGATGCCACCTGCTTTGGCATTATTGCGTATATCATTGCGCTTGCCTGCCACTCAGCACTGCGCCTGGCATCGGAGAATTTTAAAATTGCGGCTGCCAGCGAGGCAAAGACACAGTTTTTGGCAAATATGAGCCATGAAATCCGCACGCCTCTGAATGCGGTGCTCGGTTTTGATGAGCTGATCTTAAGGGATGCAAAGGATAAAAAGATATTAGACTATGCAGCCAGTATCCAGAATGCCGGAGTTTCCCTGCGGGATACGATCAACAGCATCCTTGATTTTTCAAAAATTGAATCCGGCAAAATCGAGATTACATCGGCGCCGTATCATACGG
>CAVCFM010000448.1:0-3636 GCA_963601305.1 bacterium
GATGTCCTCCGCTAAAATGCGGTCGACATATCCATCTGTCTCGCTTGTCACTGCAAGCTGCTTTTCTGCCACCGGAAGCTTTTCTTTGTCGTAGACATAAGAGGCATCTCCGCCCTGGGCAGCCACAAACTCTGCGAATTTCTTCTTAGCCGAGCCATCCTCAATCACACGCTGCATCTGGGCTCTTGCGTCCGCCTCATCGGATGCTTTTCCAGCGAGAAGAAGCATCTGCGCACCAAGTGCGAATACAACCTCGGTAAAGTCAGCAGGTCCATGTCCCTCTAAGGTATCGATCGCCTCAAGGACTTCTAATGAATTGCCCACTGCATAGCCCAGCGGCTGGTCCATATCGGTGATCACAGCGGCTGTCTTCTTGCCTGCCAAGGTTCCGATGGATACCATCTCCTCTGCAAGTGCTACGGAATCGTCAAGTTCCTTCATGAATGCACCGTTACCGGTCTTGACATCCAGCACGATGGCATCGCTGCCGGAGGCAAGCTTCTTACTCATGATGGAGCTGGCGATTAAAGACATCTGGTCCACCGTTGCCGTCACATCGCGCAGTGCGTAAAGCTTCTTATCAGCCGGTGCGAGGTTTGCGGTCTGTCCGGCGATGGCAATTCCGATTTCGTTGACATTTTTAATAAAAGTCTCCTCCGAGATCTCTGTGGTAAAGCCGGGGAAACATTCCAGTTTGTCGATCGTTCCGCCGGTGTGTCCCAATCCTCTTCCGGACATCTTGGCAACCGGGACACCGAGTGCTGCAATGATCGGGGTGAGTGCCAGGGATGTCTTATCGCCCACGCCACCGGTGCTGTGTTTGTCTACTTTTACTCCGTGAATACCGGATAAGTCGATGACGTCGCCGCTGTCGCGCATGGCAAGTGTCAGATCTACGGTCTCACGCTTGCTCATTCCACGAAAACAGATTGCCATTGTCATGGCGGACATCTGGTAATCCGGGATGCTTCCGTCTGTAAATCCGGCTATCATGTAGCGGATTTCCTCAGTGGAAAGCTCCTCTCCTTTTTTCTTTTTTAAAATTAAATCATACATTCTCATAAGTGATATCCCTTTCTGTTTCTGAATTATTTATGGTATGGCTCACCGTTCATAATCCGGTATGCCCGATAAATCTGTTCCAATAAAATGACCCGCATCAGCTGATGTGGGAATGTCATTTTAGAAAAACTAAGTCTGGTGTCTGCCATCTTAAGCAGCTCATCAGACATTCCAAGCGAACCTCCGATCATAAAAATAATATGGCTTGTGCCACCGGTTCCAAGCTTCTCAATGTGATTAGACAGCTCGACGGAATCTAACTGTTTGCCGTCGATGGCGAGGGCACAGATATGGGTTCCCTCCCGTCCGTATTTGTCGATGCGTGCCATCATGCGGGCAGCTTCCTTTTCCTTAATCTGGGCACAGATCACATCGCTTGCGGCATCCGGTGTCCTCTCATCCGCCACCTCGACGATCTCTAATTTGCAGTAGCGGCTTAAGCGCTTCTCATACTCGGCGATCGCATCCCGATAAAATTTTTCTTTGATTTTTCCTACGCATAATATTGTAATCTTCATAAGATTATTATAATACATCTTGTGGTATTCTACAAATTTTTTCAACGAATTGTCGAATTATCTTTTTCCGTCCGTCTGTTTATGGTATACTCTATATAATTACTAAAAAGAATTAAGAGGTGCTGATTGTGAGAGAACTTGAAGAAAAGATCCTTGCGGAAGGCAAGGCAGTAAATTCTGACATTTTAAAAGTGGACGG
This sequence comes from bacterium, assembly GCA_963601305.1. Lineage (GTDB taxonomy): Bacteria > Bacillota > Clostridia > Lachnospirales > Lachnospiraceae > Roseburia. Next base: position 1,780 of record CAVCFM010000448.1, read on the forward strand.
TTTTATTAATCATCAGGTAGATCCGGTTCTGATGAAGCAGATTGGCGAGGAATTCGCAAAGCATTTTAGCGGTAGAGGCATCACAAAGGTTGTCACGATTGAGAGCTCAGGTATTGCCCCGGCGCTTATGACTGCGCTTGCATTGGATGTCCCGATGATCATTTTCAAAAAACAGCCGTCTAAGGTGTTAAATGACGATCTGTACAAGACGGTTGTCACCTCATTTACCAAAGGTACGAACTACGAACTGACACTTTCCAAGAAGTATATTTCCGAGAATGACCATGTGCTGATCATCGATGACTTCCTTGCCAACGGCGAGGCTGCTACCGGCGCGATCAGACTGCTTCGTCTGGCACATGCCACGGTCGCAGGACTTGGCATTCTCATTGAGAAATCCTACCAGCCTGGCCGCTCCAAGTTAGAGGAACAGGGCATCGATGTCTACTCTTTGGCGCGCATCGGCAAGATGGACACCGACTACATTGAATTCCTCCCGGAAAAAGAATTATAAATTTGAACTTAGAAGCAAAAAGGAACAGATACCTCATTCGAGATATCTGTTCCTTTTTTCATAGAAAAACTGACGTTTAATTCTTGGTAAAGTTCGTGCGGTAGATTCCGCTGCTAAGTCCGGTCCGATTGTCCACGACAAGCACGGAAAGCACATTCTTGCCACTTGGAATCTCCAGAGGTGACTCGTATTTTGCCGATGCGGTTGTCGGGTCGGTATTATCCCAGGTGTAGTAAACGCTGCAATAGGACTCTGTCTCGATGGTGACGAGCGTGGTATCGTCTGCCCAGCCGCCGTCCGGTGTCACTGTCGGATAATCCGGTGCAGCTAACGATAACCGGTAGGTTTCGGTTGCAATGTCGCTCGCAATGCCCTTTTCATTATAACAGATCGCCTGCAGCTTGTAGGTTCCGTTTTCCTCGATGCTGATCCCTTTATCGCCATCATACAACGTGCCGGTCTCCTGTGTTGGCTCGGTTCCGTCTAACGTGTAATAAATCGGATAATCCTCAATAGAAAACAGCGTAATATCGATATAGTCATCGTAGGTGCCGCCATCCGGGGAAATAATCGGTGTTGCCACGATATAATCATCGAACAGCTCTAAGATATCCGTGTCGGTAACTCCATCCGCCAGTGCAAGGATACTTGTATAGTCTTCCCGCTTCTCATAGATGGCAATTAAATCCTGATAGGCTTCTTTGTAGCCTGCATCGATATCAATGACCTCTGACAGTAAAACGATGGCAGAGTCATAATCTTCTCTGTCCATATAAATGTCTACCATTGCCATGCGCGCCGGAATATCCTTTGGCTGTAACGTGATCGCATTGGTGTAGTAGTCTATCGCTGCGTCATAATTTTTTGAAAACGCTTCTTTTTGTGCTTTGTTTATCTGATAGTCATAGGAATTCGCATTCTTATTGTCAATGGACAGCTTGATTAAAATTCCTGCCACAACTGCCGCGATAAGAACGATGGCAACGACGATCCATACCCATTTTTTCGAGCTGCCACTCTTCTTTGATTTTTTCCCATTTGACTTTTTCCCATTTGAATTTGAATGTTTTTTCTGTTCCGGTGCCTGCTGTACTTTTTTTGCAGCGCGCTCCTCTTCCGTCAAAAGGGAGCGCAGATAATCGTCTTCAAGTACACTGTAATCAGGTACAATCTGTGCTTCATTTCCGCACACTGAGCAGTAGATGCATCCCTCTTTCATCTCCGCTCCACATTTCACACATTTCATATAAAAGATCCTCTCCCTGTCAGTACGTATCTTGTTACAGAATCGCTTCCACGCAGTTATGCATCAACATCGCAATGGTCATCGGGCCGACACCTCC
>CAVCFM010000449.1:0-1332 GCA_963601305.1 bacterium
AACTGACGGTAAAAACGGTCCTCGATCTCCGCCTCATCGTCTTTGATCGCCTCCAACTCGGCTTTTGTCTCCTCCGAGAAATATGGGTCCTCGCACCACTGTCTGTAAATTTCCTTATAACTCATCATACCTTCTCCTATCCTGTCTCTTCCTGATTGCTCCCAAAGCTTTCTCTATGCTTTCAGCTAGCTAAGCAAATTATAACCTTATTTTAATCAATTGTAAACTTATTTTAGCTAATTAAGATTAAAAACAATATCTGTGAAACAAAAAAAGGAACCGCATCTGCGATTCCCTCACTTCCCGTATTCTTATAAGAAAAAGTTCTCCAGCTCTCTTGTCTCTGTCTCCTGCGTCTTCGTGACATCGTTGCCAACAAAAAACTGGTACTGCATCAGGACTTCATCCTTCTTCATATCTGACAGTGCCTTCTCGACATCTAACTTGGCAATGTCACTGTCCACACCCTTCAGTTCATATGTAGCATCCGGCTGGTACTGGTTTGCATAATCGATAGCACCCTGATCCGGTCCCTGCGGCATAATTGCCGTCTCCATACTCCGGACCGAAGTCTCCTCTGTCTCAGTCTTCGCCTCCTGTGCTCCCCGCATCTGAAGAAGCCGTTCTTCCTGACTCTTTATTGTATTATATTCATAAAATCCCGCATACGTGCGGATTCCTGATATATTCATACAAACACTCCACTACTCACTACTTAATATACAATACATATATCGGCATCTGCCCTGAAATATTAACCCCTTATTTGTCTAACATCTTTTTGAGTTCACTCATAAACGTATTCACATCCTTGAACTCACGGTATACAGACGCAAAACGCACATATGCAACTGCCTCTAAATCCTTTAACTTATCCATGACGATCTCGCCGATCAATGTGCTTGGGATTTCCTTCTCCTCACGATTGAAAATCTCTGTCTCCACCTCATCCACCAGCTGATTGATCTGGTTGACGGAAACCGGGCGTTTATGGCATGCACGAAGCACTCCGCCCTCGATCTTGGAGCGGTCGTACTGCTCTCTGGTATTGTCCTTCTTAATGACGATCAGTGGTATCGTCTCCACTTTTTCGTAAGTCGTAAAACGTTTTCCGCAGTCATCACAAAGTCTGCGGCGGCGGATGGAATTATTGTCATCGGCCGGTCTTGAATCAATGACTCTCGTATTCTCACTGCTACAGAATGGACACTTCATATAGTACCTCCCAAAAACACTTTCACCTATATTTCGTAGTATATCTATACTTTTAGCCATTGTCAACATAATTTCTCACATTATGTTGACTATTTTTCACAATTTACGACAATTTCA
>CAVCFM010000449.1:1342-2038 GCA_963601305.1 bacterium
TCACTTAATTTTCCTGCGCGCTTCCTTTTCATCGATATCAACCAGAATGATATCCGGACCGATTTTTACAATCTTGCACCAGGGAATACAGATCTCAAACTCTCTTCCCACGCAGCCTAACCACTTTCCAGGTCCCGGGACGATCAGCGCCTTGATGCATCCGTCGCACTCGTCAAATTCTAAGTCCCTGACGTTGCCGAGACATTTACAATCCGTAACATTGATTACTTCCTTCTGCTCTAATTCACAAAAACGCATATAATTTCCCATCTGATTCTCAGGAAATTATATGCGCCGCTTTTTTATTTATGCATTAAACATTGAAACGGAATAAGATAACGTCTCCGTCTTTTACCACATACTCCTTGCCTTCCATGCCGACAATTCCCTTTTCTCTTGCGGCTGCAAGACTTCCATTGTCTAAAAGGTCCTGATAATTCACTACCTCAGCCTTGATAAATCCACGCTCAAAATCTGTGTGGATCTTACCTGCTGCCTGCGGTGCCTTGGTACCTTTCTTAATTGTCCATGCACGGCACTCGTCCTCTCCCGCAGTCAAAAAGCTGATGAGACCTAACAGGCTGTAGCTTGCAGCTACCAGCTTATCCAATCCGGACTCTTTTAAGCCCAGATCTTCAAGGAACATGGCTTTCTCATCGTCATCTAACTCTGCAATCTCCTGCTCGATCTGTGCAC
>CAVCFM010000450.1:0-1763 GCA_963601305.1 bacterium
CGTTTCCAACTGTTATCCCCCTGTATGAGGCAGGTTACCCACGCGTTACTCACCCGTCCGCCACTCAGTCACAAAAACTTCATTCCGAAGAAATCGGTTAAAGTGCTTCGTTCGACTTGCATGTGTTAAGCACGCCGCCAGCGTTCATCCTGAGCCAGGATCAAACTCTCATGTTAAAAGTTTTTTCCCGCCAGTCAAATCTGGCTTTTATAAATCAGATAAATCTCCGATTCATTTACTGTTTTAAGGTCTTCTGTTTTCACAGAAGCGTTCGTCTGTTCAAATAAACAGATTGAAATATTCAAAATCATTTCAAGGTTTATTCACTGTTCAGTTATCAATGTTCATAGTCAACACTTCGTGTTGCCATTGAAGTTGCTTCGCAACTTCCGCACCAATCATTTGTTGTATTGGCTTTGCTGTTGTTTCGTTCAAGCGACAGCTTATTTACTATATCACTTTCAAACTCATTTGTCAACAACTTTTTTTATTTTTTGAATTGTTATCAGATGACTGTATCGAGCTCTCCGCTCCGTCCTATCCTTTGCAATTCCGCTGTTTTCGTGTTGCTCACGAGTCAGCTTGTTTATATTAGCACCTCTGTTTTAGAATGTCAACACTCTTTCGCAACTTTCGAAAAAGAAAGTTTTTTGTCGATAATTGTGTTAATTGTTTGTACAATTTACAAAATGGCTTTCATGGCGTCTGCAACGGTCCCGACCCCCACCAGCCGGATGCCTTTTATCTCCTTTTTGCTGCCCTGTATCGCCTCCACACACACCTTGGGCAATATACATGTCTCAAATCCCAGTTTCTTTGCCTCTAATACGCGCTGTTCTGCCATGCTCACCGCACGCACCTCGCCGCTTAATCCCACTTCCCCGAAGCAGATCGTTTTCTCATCTATGGGTTTTTCCTTATAACTGGAGATGATCGCAAGAACGATTCCCAGATCAATTGCCGGTTCGTTCATCCGGATCCCCCCTGCGATATTGACATAGGCATCGCAATTTCCAAGCTGTAAGCCAAGGCGTTTTTCCAGCACTGCCATCAACAGATTGACCCTGTTAAAATCAGTTCCTGCCGCAGTTCTGCGCGGCATTCCAAAATTACTGTGGCAGACCAGCGCCTGTATCTCTATCAATATTGGTCTTGTGCCCTCCATGGAGCAGGCAACCACTGAGCCGGATGCCCCTTCCGGTTTTCCACTGAGCATATACTCAGATGGATTCTCCACCTCGGCGAGTCCCTCACTCCGCATCTCAAAGACACCGATCTCATTGGTGGAGCCAAAACGGTTTTTAACCCCTCGCAGGACGCGATACGCCGCATGTCTGTCGCCCTCAAAATAAAGCACGGTATCTACCATATGTTCAAGCACACGCGGTCCTGCCACGACGCCCTCTTTTGTCACATGACCTACGATAAACACAGAAATACCCATCCCCTTGGCGATCTGCATCAGCACTGCTGTAGACTCCCTTACCTGCGACACGCTGCCCGGCGCAGAAGCCACCTCCTCGTTGTACATCGTCTGGATGGAGTCAATGACGACAATCTGTGGTTTTTCCTTATCGATAACGCTCCGGATGATATCCAGATTCGTCTCACACAATAATTTGAGGCTGTCCGTAAATGTACCGATCCTCTCTGCACGTATTTTTATCTGCTGCAGGGATTCCTCACCGGAGATATACAACACCTTGATCTCCTTTTGTGAGAGGTTTCTGCACACCTGAAGCAGCAGCGTGGATTTTCCGATT
>CAVCFM010000450.1:1773-3190 GCA_963601305.1 bacterium
CCGCCCACCAACACCAGGGAACCCTGCACGATACCTCCCCCAAGCACACGGTCAAGCTCCTTCATCTCTGTTGAGATCCGTTTATCCTGTGTCATCTCAATCTGCGAGAGCGGCAGCAACTGCGGTTCGCTCCCCCGCTCTTTTCCCGCTTTCCCTATGCTCTTTTTGTCCACCACTTCCTCGACGAACGTGTTCCACTCCTTACATCCCGGGCACTGTCCCAGCCATTTTGTGGATTCATGTCCGCAGTTCTGACAAAAAAATACCGTGGTCTTCCCTTTTGCCATGTCGCCCCTCCTCATCTAAAAACGCTTTCGCACTATCCAAAATTATCGCAGGTTGCGCCCTGCGTGTCAAGAAATCCTAAATTCCCTTTTCAAAAACAATAAACGAGCCGCTTTTTGTTATGTTTTAAAAACCAAAAGGAGACACCCGCAAATCGTGGTGTCTCCTTCTTCCTATTACTTATATTAGCACTTCTGGATCTTAACCGTAACCGGATGCTCTCCCAATTCGACGCTTAAGTTCAGCTTACCACCTAAGTTCGTCTTCATCTTGCCTGCATCCGCTCCGTCAATCGCGATGTCGTACTCGGTCTCATCTTCCAGTTCAACTGTAATCTGAGCATCTTCCGGGCCTTCTACCTGAAATGAAATTCCTGTATCGGTTGCATGTAATCCCAATACGGTTGTTCCCGGAACCGATTCATATACGAACATGCCATTGCGCTCTAACTTGGTAATCTCCTGACAGGTCTTTACCTTATAGACATCCCCCTGATGTTCAAAATTATCAAGCTTTGCCTTTGCCTGTAAAGAGTAATCTCCAAAACTGATTGTTCCATCTGCCTCTGAACGAATTAATTCACTAATAACGGCCATTTTATCCTCCTGTGATACCTCGGGCACGCGATCAAGCCGTCCCGCTTTATCAATTTTTTTTGCAAAATAATTATATAATAAATGCCCCGTTATTTCTAGTGCTTTCCTCCTCTTTTAAGGAAAAATTTATTTTGCTTTTATTTTCTTTGCAGAAGATTTCGCCGTCTTATATTCGCCTTTCAGTGCATTGGTTCCTTTTGCCACCACTTTGTAATAATAGGTTTTTCCTTTTTTTGTCTTCTTGTCCACGTAGGTTGCCTTTTTACTCGTTCCGATTTTCTTATATCCCTTATTTTTGCTGGTGGAACGGTATATCTCATAACTCTTGGCACCTTTTACCGTGGCAAGCGTCAGGGTTGTCTTTCCCTTTGACGCTGTTATTTTTGTAATGTCAGCCTTGACATCGTGTGTGTAGCTTGCCGGCTTACTGTAACCGGCAGACGCGATCCAGCTGCTTGTTCCATATGCTATTACATAATAATAGTATTTGACACCTGTATCGAGCCGGTTCGCATCGACCACACTGTTCGACGTCA
>CAVCFM010000451.1:0-4391 GCA_963601305.1 bacterium
GCCTACATGAATGTCGGCGAGCATCAGGTCTATATTCCTATGGACGAGCGTAAATAACAGACATGATGTGAGTTTCCCATCCATTTTATAAAAAGAAACACAAAAATGCTGAGGTCGTCAATCAACCTCAGCATTTTATTATTCAATGATCGGCAGTTCAAACCAGAACGTTGAACCGTGTCCCTCGACACTCTCCACGCCGTACTCTGCCTCGTGAAGTTCGAGAATACTCTTAACAATGGAAAGTCCAAGACCGGTTCCCATCACGGCACGCTTGTGCTCTTTGTCGACTTTGTAATAGCGGTCCCAGACATACGGGAGTGCATCCGCAGCAATTCCTGCACCGTTATCCTTGACCTCGATGCGCACCTTGCCATCATGAACGGTCTGGATAATGGTGACTGTCTTATCCTCGCCTGCATAATTAATCGCATTGTTGACCAGATTATAGATGACCTGGAACAGCTTGTACTCATCCGCTTCCACGGTTACTTTCCGGTCATACAGGAACGTGATGGTATATCCGTCCTGCTCTTTTAGCTTATTATAGCGCTCAAACACAGATTCGATGCTCTCAGTCAGATTGTAAACCGATACTTTTTTCTCGAGAACACCCGCCTGTAATTTGGAAATATCCAACATATCGTTGACAAGGTTCGTCAGACGCTCCGCCTCGTCAATTACCACCTGGACATTCTCCGGTGTATTCTCTCCCGGCAGATCCCGCATGACCTCCGCATAGGCAATGATCATGGTAAGCGGCGTGCGCAGATCGTGTGACACATTCGCAATCAGTTCCCGGCGGAGATGTTCATTTTTATCCAGTTCCACAGCCGTCAGATTCAAGGTATCCGAGAGCTCCGCTACTTCGCGGTAATCTTTTCCTTCAAAACGCACTTCAAAATTCCCCCTTGCCATCTCCTTTGCAGATTCATTGATGCGGATTAATGATTTTGAAACCTGTTTGGAGATCAGAAGTGCGATTCCAAGGGAAAGCAAAATCATAATCCCGGTAATCCAGGACAGCTCTGCCCGAAGTGTATGAACCGTTGCATCCACCGGTGTCAGCTGTGTGTTGACGAGCAGCAGCATTTCTGTTCCATCCACCTCGATAATGTCCACATAGATGACACTCTCGACGCGGTCCTGCCCAAAGTTTTGCATAAAGCCATCTTTGCTGACTTCCGGCAGTGGCTGCATCAGTTCATCATCATCGATACTGCCATCTACAGCCGGATTGCCATCACCCGTTTCATTGATAGCCGGGTCACTGGTTATATCGCTGCCATCAGATTGTGACTCCGTATCCTGCACCTGTTCGCCTTCTGGCTGCGGTATGATCGGCTGGTCTTTTTCTTCAGTAAGTTTGTCCTTGTACATACCACCTTCAAACTCAACCTTGGTACGTCCGCCATTTGCCATCGCCTGGTCATAAAACCACTCCACCTGTTCTGGTGGCATCGTCGAAAGGCGCGAATTTACAATATATTCGGCACTGTATAACGTATTCCAGTCCGTGTCCGTCACAAGAACTGTCATGTTGCGGGATGCAGCCAGATTATCAATCTGTTCCTCCACATCATCCGCATCGCTCTCGAGCACATCCGAAATCTGTTCGATCAGGCTTTCCGCTTCACTTGACTTAATCCGTTTGTAAAAAGAATCCAGATAACAGATCTGAAGCAACCATAGCACCGTCAAAAGTATCCCTGTAAAAATCAGCAGATATAGGAATATTTTCCACTTGATACTAATCTTTTCATGCTTCAAAACGATATCCCACCCCTCTTAATGTCACAAGGAACTTCCGGTACTCACCCAGGCTGCTCCGCAGCAGCTTGATATGTGTATCCAAAGTTCTGTCGTCTCCATAGTAATCGTAGCCCCATACCTCGGTAATCAGCTTCTCGCGCTCCAAGGCAATGTTGCGGTTGCGCACCAGATAAAACAGTAAGTCATATTCCTTCGGCGATAAATCTGCGCGCTTGCCATCCACAGTCACCGTTCTTCCGGTAAAATCAATCCGGAGTCCTTCACGCTCAAATATCTCATGTTCCACGCCGGTTCCGTTGTCCTTGTTACCATTGCGGTCAATGACCACTTTGACACGCATCATCAATTCCTTCGGAGAAAACGGTTTGACCACATAATCATCAATTCCAAGCTCAAATCCATGGATTTTGTCGTATTCCTCGCCGCGTGCTGACAACATGATCACCGGAATATTTTTGTACTTTTTAATCTCCCGGCAGGTGGAAAAACCATCCAGCTCCGGCATCATGACGTCCAGTATGATCACGTCAAAATCTTCTTCTTTGCAGAGCTCGACTGCTTCCATTCCATCCTTTGCCTCTGTAATATGATATCCTTCAAATTCGCCGTACTTGCGGATAATTGCACGAATCTTTTCTTCATCATCAACTACTAAAATCTTTTTCATACTCGAATACCTCCCTGTTTTTATGCATCATATCGACAAAATGTGACGTCTGTGTGAAATATGGCTGAGTATTAGACGAACTCTATATATACAGTTTGCGCGCTGTCCGAAGCTGATGCTGAAACCAGGCAAAAGCCACAAGGAATGCGATCATCTCCACAATATTAAGCATACCCAGTGATATTACCAGATCATTGATCAGTCCCAGCAGTCCGACCAATGCGACCAGCCCTCCAAATGCAGCCTCTTTCCAATACATGAAATCAATAAACCCGGCTTTGTCCTTGCATTTTAAAATTTCTTCCGGTGTAATAACCGCCGAACTGATCCTGCCGGTCTTTTTCATATTGAGGCCTGCCACCACCATGTAGATGCCAAACACCAGAATGATTACATCAAAAATTGTCATAATATCCATGTCCATCGCTGTTCCCTCTCTTCTTTTAACATGCTATTATTATAAACGCTATGCGCGTTTGCTGCAATGAATTGTACGAATTTTTAATAATATAGGAAGATTTACTTATTTTTTTTCATATATCAATTGAACTATTTTTTCACTTAGTGTAAAATAAGAGTATCACAAATTTATGGACAAGGGAGATATGTGCGATGCTAGAAAATATCAAAATATTAATCGGCGATGATTCTATTCTTGCTCGAAAACAGCTCAAAGATATCATTTCCAACTGTGGCAATCCTGTTTTTCTTGAGGCTTCCAACGGTCAGGATGCAGTGGATTTATACAAAAAAGAGTCTCCGGAATTAGTGTTTCTCGATATCGTGATGCCGGTCAAGGACGGCAATGCTGCGATTCGTGAAATCATGGCTTATGACAAAAATGCAGATATTGTTGTCGAATCTTCTGTGGGAACCCAATCGCAGTTAAAGGCTGCAATAGAAGCTGGTGCCAAAGACTTCGTCCAGAAACCTCTGAACCCCGAAGCGATTACCCACATTATTACTTCAAGATTTGAAGGGAGATAGTTTATGTACGCTCAGTTTTTTGGCAATTACTTATTATCTCAGGGCATTGTTACTAAGGAGCAACTGATTCATGCCCTGCAGCAAAAGTCTTCTGCCCGAATTAAAATCGGTACACTCGCGATGCATGCTGGTTATATGACCGCAAGCGAGGTAAGCCGTATCATTATTTTACAGACTCATCAGGATAAGCATTTCGGTGAGCTTGCTGTCAGCGAGGGTTACCTCACTGAGGAGCAGGTTACGGATTTACTCAAATCCCAGAACCCGGATTTTCTCCTGCTTGGTCAGTCTCTTGTGGATGATGGTGTTATTTCCATTGAGGAACTTCAGAATATCATGATTGATTATCAGTCTGAAAATGAACTGGAAGACTTCAACTACTCCATCGAGACACAGGATACGATTGAGCATTTATTAGAGAACTTTTTTGTTCTGGCAGAACGTTCTCTCTCTGAGCGCGAGATTAAGTTTATTCAGCTGTTAATGAATAACCTGATCCGTTTCATCGGCGATGATTACACGCTGGTGTCACCGAGTCTCTGCAAGGAATATCCGACCAATTATTGCGTATCCCAGAAGATTAACGGGTCATTTTCCATGAGAACATATATTGATATGCCGGAGGATGTTGCAATCCAGTTTGCCTCCCGCTATGTACAGGATACTTTTACAGAATTCGACGACTATGTTCGTTCTTCTCTGGAAGATTTCCTGAATTTACATAACGGTATCTTCTGTGTGAATATCTCCAATGATGATTCCACTGAATTGACCTTAGATCCTCCAACGAATGAGCGGGATGAACTTTTGACCTTTGAACAGGAAACCTACCTGTTACCGATTGTATATCCATTCGGAACGGTTCATTTTATCTTTCAGCTTTTCAAAGCATAATTAGCCGACAAAAAGGCTGTTGCATTTTTTGCAACAGCCTTTTTTTATTACATTCCGCACCAATGCACTC
>CAVCFM010000452.1:0-5274 GCA_963601305.1 bacterium
CTTATGTCCTGTCAGTAGAGCCTTTTAGTTTAGCTTTCTGTTTTATAGGAAGCATGACTTTCTATTTTAAAGTTTCACGATATTTTCTATAGAGGAGCAAAGCAATGTGGTATGTAAAACATTATTTTTTGCGAGATGTTCTCTCCGTTCCACTGCGTTCTGCACAGAACAGCGCCCCAGGACGGCTTACGTTCTGCCGCCCGGTAGAACCTTTTGTTCTAACTTTTGTTCTATAGAAACTACGTGACTTTTCTATTTTAATGTTTCACAATATTCTCTATGACGCAAAGAATGTTTCACGTGAAACATTCTACACACCTCTCAAACTGTTGTATTCTCTTTTTTGTATAAATACAATATTTTGTTATTTTATCCGTGAAACAAAATTCCCGGATAATGTTTCACGTGAAACATCATCCGGGAATTTTCTAAACAATTAGATTGTAATTAAGTTATTGCGGATTGCAAATACCGCAGCCTGTGTACGATCAGTTACATGTATCTTTTTAAAGATGTTTGACACATGGTTCTTTACTGTACGCTCGCTAATTTCTAACTCTTCTGCCACTTCTTTGTTATACTTTCCAACTGCCAGTAACTTCAGCACTTCTAACTCACGTCTGGTCAGGTCTTCGATTAATGCACTGTCATGATTACGGTCGATCATTTTTGCATTCAACACCGGGATCAGACTAGGCTGGATATAATCTTCTCCATTGACAACAGAAAGGATTGCTTTCTTTAACTCTGCTGACTCAGAGTCTTTTAACAGATATCCGTTTACTCCGATATCAACTGCTTTTAACAGATACTCTACTTCATTATGAACAGTCAATACCAATACTTTTACTTTCATCTTCTTGTCCTTCATTTTCTGAAGAACTTCCAGACCATTCATCTTTGGCATATTGATATCAAGTAACAATATATCCGGTGTAACATTTGCCAGTTTTTCAAGGCAATCCTCACCATCACAGGCTTCTGCGATTACTTCAAAATCTCCTTCTAACTCTAATAATTGCTTTAATCCCTCCCGGATCATAGAATGATCATCTGCAATCATCACTTTTACTGCCATACTACACTTCCTCCTTATTTTTAATAGGCACTTCCACTACTATTTTTGTTCCGCAATCAATTGTTGATTCTATACTAATATCTCCCGATAAAAGATATACGCGTTCTTTCATCATGGACAAACCGAAACCTGAATTATCGTCTCTGGAATTTGTATCAAGGGAATTCATATCGAACCCTTTTCCATCATCCTCAATTTTGACCGATATCTTATTTTTCTCATATCGTAATGCTACCTGGATAATGGATGCATCTCCATGCCGGATTGCATTGCTGCATCCCTCCTGAATAATACGAAGCAATGTAATACCGATTACCGGCTTGATAGAATAAGGTTCCCCTTCCACTGTAAAATTTATCTTGCGGCTCTCACTGTTTTCCAGTTTTTCCAAAGCCCGCTCAATCGTGACATCTAGTCCGATATCATCAAAGGACATTGGCCTTAAGTTGTAAATCATCTGTCTGGTGTCATTGATGATTTCCCGTAAAGTCTTAGACATCATATTCAGCTCCAGCTTGCACCGGATTGGATCCATGTCCACTAACTTGCTACAGAATTCTGTCTTATGTACCAGACTTGTCAGGTTCTGCACTGTTGAATCATGAAGTTCTCGCGATATGCGCTTTCTCTCATTCTCCTGTGTCTCAAGAAGCTTGATACGAAAGATCTCATCATTGTATTCTGCCTTATCACTGTCGCTGTCTTCCGGGAATACTTCCTTCTTTGCCTCATCGAGAACTGTCGTCAGTTCCTCTAATTTTTTCTGGCACTCTGCCAACTGTGCCTCTTTGTACTGTAAAGACTCTTCTATCTTATGCTGCTCATCCTGCAATTCGCGTATCTTTACCTTATTCTTAGAATTGACCTCCCTCGGAGTAAATGACTCATAATTTGGATCACTGTTCTCCTCCAGCAGTTTGATAAATTCCGTTGTCTCTCTCAAATGTATTTTTAAATCGTTGATATCTTTTTCTATCTCTGAGTTCTCATTGAGGTACTCATTTTGTAATTTTTCCAAATAGGATATAATCATTTTTAACCTCGAACATATGTTTGTATTATAATTCAAACGTACCATTATTATTTTATACTAATTATTTTACAATGAAAAGAAAAATTTTATATAATGTAAATTTTAATTTGTATAACGTTATAAAACAGGCTATAATATAGATATAGAAAACGAAATGTCACTCCGGACATACCAATATCAGACATATGTGTCTGACTTTCAGACACAGGATTGGAGATTACTATGAAGAAAAATATCAAACATTTCCTGTTATTGACGACACTCGCTGCCGGCACAATTCACGTAGTAAACCGTTTTGTGGACTTCACAGCGGAGATGAAAAATATGTTAAAATCCGAATCCGGTGATTTTTATGATTGGAAAAACGGTGCCATTTATTATACCAAAAAAGGAAGCGGCTCCCCGGTTCTGCTAATCCATGATTTAGACCCTGTCAGTTCCTCCTATGAGTGGTGCCGCGTTGCGAAAAAATTAGAGAAAAGCCACACGGTATACACCATCGATTTATTGGGATGCGGACGTTCTGACAAACCGTATCTGACCTACACCAATTATCTGTATGTTCAGATGCTCACCGATTTTATCAAGAACGTCATCAAAGAAGCTCCGGATGTGGTTACGACCGGTTCCTCTGTTTCTTTTGCAGTCCTGGCTGAAAATATGACCAAAGGTCTGATCCATAAGATCATTGCCATCAATCCGCCTTCCGTTGCAAGCTTTGACGCACCTGCAGACAGATATGCGACTATCCGCAAAACGCTGCTTGAGACACCGATCCTTGGTACCTTTATCTACAACCTGAGGACGCTAGAGCCGAACATTGAGAAGCAGCTGCGGAACAACTATTTCCACAAACCACAGCTCGTATCCACCAAGATGCTGGATGCTTACTATGAGTCCGCTCACATCGGACACAGCCACGGCAAATACCTGATGGCGAGCATCGAGGGACATTACACCGACAACTCCATTCAGCATGCTGTAAAAAAACTGGAGATCCCAATCTATGTGATTGTCAGCAGAACGAACCCAAATGCGGTATCGATTGCAGATTCCTATGTGCACAACAATGCAAACGTGGAGACTGCATATATCTCAAATGCCGGAAAGATTCCTCAGTTGGAAGTTCCGGAAAAACTGCTTCATATGCTGCATATGTTTTTAAACGAGTAATACAAAACCCAGCTCTGTTATCCACACGGAGCTGGGTTTCTTATATGCATATCCACATTTTCTATTTGATAGGTTCTTTTGTCGGCGTACCGGCTTTTCGCGGATACGTCTTTGGCGTTTTTTTCTCCTTCGAGATAATCACAAAGGAGCGCTTCTGTTCATACAGATCAAACTTATACACATCCTCTATCTTACCGCCGAGCAGCTTGATCGCTTTTTTCGCCTGGCTTACCTCCTCCTCAATCTCACCGGATTTGTAGGAGATAAACTTACCGCCCTCTTTAACAAACGGAATACAGTATTCACTGAGGGATGACAGATTTGCAACCGCCCGGGAAACGCATAAGTCAAACTGTTCCCTGTAATTTTTATCACGTCCCAGTTCTTCCGCCCGCGCATGGAGCGCTGTGATATCCGAAAGTCCCAACCGCTCTATCACTTCCTGCAAAAACCTGATCCGCTTATTGAGTGAATCCGCCAGCACGATCTCTAACTCCGGAAACGCTATCTTAAGTGGAATTCCCGGAAAGCCCGCTCCGGTTCCCATGTCCAGGATTTTTACTTTTCCATTTAAATCATACACCTTGCACAGGGAAAGGCTGTCTAAAAAATGCTTCTCAATAACTTCATCAAACTCTGTGATAGCCGTCAGGTTCATGACCTTATTCGTCTCCACAAGGAACTCATAATAATCCATGAACTGCTGTTTCTGTGCATCTGAGAGCACAATTCCAAGACTCTCCAGCCCCTGTTCAAACTTTTCTAAATTATAATCCATCTTGACCTCGTTTTATGATTGCTGCTTTTCAGTTTTCGGAACCGATATCTTCATCTGCTCCATATACACAAGCAACACGGAAATATCTGCCGGCGATACACCTGAAATACGGGATGCCTGACCGATTGACAACGGTTTCAAATTCTTTAGTTTCTGTCTCGCCTCGATACGCAGACTCGGCACATCATCATAGTTAAAATCTTCCGGTATCAACTTCTTCTCCAGCTTCTTAAACTGTTCTACCTGCTTGATCTGTCTGGAAATATAACCGTCATATTTGATGTTGATATTCACCTGCTCCACCACATCATAGGCAAGCTCTGGTCGCTCCTTATCGATTGGCGCCAGTTTCTCATAATCCAGCTCCGGTCTGCGGATCAACTCAGTTAAGGTAACACCGGTGTTCAACGGAATACTTCCATAGCTCTCCAGCAACGCCTGGACCTCCTTATTGGCACCGATATGTACCTTGGAGACACGCTCTATCTCTTCCTTGATAAGGCGTTCCTTCTCCACTACCCAGTTATAGCGCTCATCGCTGATCAGACCGATCTCATGTCCCTTTTTGCTCAGACGCAGATCAGCATTGTCCTGACGGAGCAACAGACGATACTCGGCACGGGAAGTCATCATACGATACGGCTCATGATTCTCCTTGGTGACCAGGTCGTCGATCAGCACGCCGATATATGCCTCGGAACGGTCAAGCACCAGCGGCTCTCTTCCCTGCACGCTCATAGCCGCATTAATACCGGCAATCAAGCCCTGGCAGGCAGCTTCCTCATAACCGCTGCTTCCATTGAACTGTCCGCCGGAAAAAAGTCCCTTGATCTTCTTAAACTCCAATGTCGCATATAACTGATTCGGATTGATGCAGTCATACTCAATCGCATAGGCGTTGCGCACAATTTTTACATGCTCCAATCCCGGAAGTGTCCGGTACATCTCATGCTGCACATCCTCCGGCATTGAGGACGACATACCGCCCACATACATCTCGTTGGTGTTCAGTCCCTCCGGCTCGATAAAAATCTGATGACGGTTCTTCTCCGCAAAACGAACCACCTTATCCTCGATAGACGGACAATATCTCGGCCCGGTTCCCTCTATGATGCCCGCATAAATCGGGGAGCGGTCCAGGTTATTCCGGATAATTTCATGCGTCTTCTCATTGGTGTAGGTCAGCCAGCAGGAAACCTGGTCAATCTGCAC
>CAVCFM010000453.1:0-2408 GCA_963601305.1 bacterium
GCCGGGCAGGATGCGCACCTCGCGGAGAGGAAATTAATGCTTCGCATACCGCTCGAGCGCGCAAGTGTGCGGCAAGCGCACACTTTGTTCTTCCTCTATAGGAATACCGCGGCAAGTATGTCATCGATTATTTGCGCTTCCAGGTTGTCGGAAGGAGCAGGATCATCATCGGGAATAACTCCAGTCTTCCGGCCAACATATCAAACATCAGCACAAACTTCGAAAACGAAGAGAAGATGGAAAAATTCCGTGTCGGTCCGACCATCTCAAGACCGGGACCGATATTGTTGAGTGTTGCGACCACCGCCGTAAAATTTGTCGTAAAGTCAAATTCATTGATGCTGATCAACAGGGTAGAGATCATCAAAACCGCAAAATAAATAACCAGGAATACGTTGGTGGAACGCACGACCTCGTGCTCAACCACATGCCCATCCATGCGGATTTTTTTGATCTGGCGCGGATGGATCAGCATGGAAAGTTCTTTGTGGATGCCCTTAAATAAAATCAGCAGACGCGAAACTTTCATTCCACCACCGGTGCTTCCTGCACAGGCACCAATAAACATTAAAATGAGCAGGATTGACTTTGACATTTCCGGCCACAGATCATAATCTGTGGTGCAAAAACCAGTTGTGGTAATGATGGAGCCTACCTGGAAGAAAGCATGCCGTAACGCCTCCCATATGGAGATGTACATATTTTTAATGTTTGAGGTAATGAGGCAGACGGATATAACGATAATTCCGAGATACCAACGTACCTCCTCTATTTTGAACATGTCCTTTATTTTCCCGGAAAGCAGGAAAAAATAAGCGCTGTAATTGATTCCGCTTAAAATCATGAATATAGTGACTGTATTCTGGATGGCA
This sequence comes from bacterium, assembly GCA_963601305.1. GTDB lineage: Bacteria > Bacillota > Clostridia > Lachnospirales > Lachnospiraceae > Roseburia. The sequence continues at coordinate 873 of CAVCFM010000453.1, forward strand.
GGTGAAAAACTTGCAAAGCTGTCATTGCGGAAACCAAATCCACCGGTGCCTGTGGTGCTGAATGCAGTATTGACAGCATCAAAGGGCGACATTCCCAAAATACATAAAACGGCAAACTGGAGTATGGTAATCCCGATATAAATACCGTAGAGGATCTTTGCGGTATCCTTTACGTGCGGAACCAGTTTGCTGACGGAAGGTCCCGGGCTTTCCGCTTTCATGAGGTTCATGTTGGAGCCGCCCATCATAGGCAGAATCGCCATAATGAATACAAATACACCCATGCCGCCGATCCAGTGGCTGAAACTGCGCCAGAACAGGCTGGCATGTGAGAGGATCTCTACATTATTTAAGATGCTGGCGCCCGTGGTGGTAAAACCGGAGATCGTCTCAAAAAGCGCATCTACATAGGAAGGAATATCCCCTGACAATACGAACGGAATCGCGCCGAAGATACTCATGACGATCCAGCTTAAGGAAACTGCCACAAAGCCGTCCCTCGTGTAGAGATTGCTGGAAGCCGGCTTCTTTCGGGTAAGAAAAAAGCCGAGGATAAAACAGATTACGGCAATTGCAAAGTAGGAGGTGGCGGCGGACTCGTGATACAGGATGCCTACCAGCATAGGGAGCAACAGGAACGCGCTCTCGAACTTTAACACACAGCCTAAGATATATAAAATAATTGCATAATTCATCGGCTTAGTCCTCCAGAATCTCGCGGATGTCCGATACGCGGTAGCCGGAGATGACGACGAGAACGGAATCCCCTTCCATCATCATATCCTGTCCACTGGGGATGATCACCTTACCGTCGCGGTAAATACAGCAGATCAGTGTATTTTTGCGTAAATTCAAATCCTGAAGCGGAATTCCTGACACCGCAGAAGATTCCTTGATCGTAAATTCCAGAGCTTCGGCTTTTCCGTTCGCCAGCTTATAGAGCTTTTCTACATTACTGTTCTTGGAGTAGTAAGTGGAGCGCACATGCTTCAATATGTAATCCGAGGTGGTGACGCGCGGATAGACAATACTTCCAAGGTTCAGCTCATTGATGACCGTGTGAAAACTGATCCGGTTAATCTTGGTGACCGTTCTGGCGCTTGATATTTTGTTGGCGTAGAGGGAAAGCAGGATATTTTCCTCGTCGAGTCCGGTAAGCGCTGCAAAACCGTCTGCGTTTGCCAGCCCCTCCTGTGCAAGGAGTCTCTGGTCGGTGGCGTCACCACAGATGATGGTAGCTTTTGGAAGCAGTTCGCTGAGCTCCTCGCATCTTGCCCGGTCCTCCTCGATGATCGTGACATCGATGCCGGACTGTAACAGGGATTTGGCAAGATAATAGGAAATCTTACCGCCGCCTGCTAACATGGCATTGCCCACGCGGTTTTTTGCAACACCGATCTTGCGGAAAAACTCAAGCGCATTGCGACGCTCGGATGCGATGGCTACAATGTCGCCTGCGGCAAACTGGAATTCACCGTTGGGAATGATCACGTCGTCGCCGCGGATGACGGTACACACCAGGACGTCGCTGTGCAG
>CAVCFM010000454.1:0-6412 GCA_963601305.1 bacterium
GGTAAGGAGTTCCTCGAGGCAGTAGCAATCGGAAATGAAGTTGTCTGCCGTATGGGTACCGCTTATCTCGGAGATATGTATTATCAGGGATTTCATCCGACAAGTACCTGTGGAACAATGGGTGCAGCCGTAGCTGCTTCAAAGCTGATGGGACTTGACGAGGAACAGACCGTATATGCCCAGGGTATTGCTGGCAGTATGGTTGCGGGACTTATGGCATGGAATTCGGAAGGTTCCTTTACAAAAAGACTTCAGGCAGGACATCCGGCTATGAATTCCATTATTGCAGCCAGAATGGCAAAGAAAGGGTTTAACGGTCCATCCGATATTTTCGAGGGCAAGGATAGTCTGCTCCATGCATATTCATACCTGGATCATTACGACAGCAAATATCTTACGGAAGATCTTGGAAAGGAATGGATTTTTGCAACCTCTTCCATTAAAGTATATCCTTGCTGCCGTTATTCCGGCGGTCATCTGGATGCCTGTCTTGATATTGTTGCAAAATATCATCCGGACGCAGAGCAGATCGAAAAGATTGAGATCCGGTCATCAAAATATACCATGCGTCTCCTTGCAGAGGAACGCAAATGGCATCCTGTGAATATTGTGGATCTTCAGTTCTCTATGCCATTCCAGGCGGCAATCGCTTTTAAAAATGGGCAGGTTACCGTTGATGAGTTCGATGTAAAATATATTGATGATGAATTAATCAAACGATTAATCGCAAATACCACCGTAATCGAAGATCCTGTATTTGAAGAGCGTTATCCGGAGCATTATTCTTCAGCTGTGAAAATCACACTGACAGACGGCACAACCTATGAATCCGTCATTGACGATCCGAAAGGTGACTGGAGAAACCCGGTAACTTACGGGGATGTGGAGAATAAATTCAGAAAACTTGCAAACCGGATTTACAAGGATGAAAGCAGAACAGAAAAAATTATTGCATTTGTTAAGGATCTGGAAAATCAGACAGATATGTCAGAATTAATGAAACTTGTAAATGATGCAGAATAATCCTATATGGAAAATAACGAAAACCGGTTGATGCAAAGGCGCACAAACAATAGTTTTGTGCGCCTTGTTTTATTTTCAAATGAGTGATTGGAGCGTGGAATATGGAATATAACATTGATTGGACACAGGACAATGAAAGCTCGGATATCTCAATCAGAGATGTCAGCGTAATCTTTGATGGTGGAAAAAAGGGAGAAAAGACACAGGCCCTCAGCCATGTCAACCTGGAATTAAAAAAAGGCGAATTTATCTCTCTGTTAGGTCCTTCCGGATGTGGTAAAACCACACTTTTAAGGTGTATTGCCGATCTGCAGAAGCCCACGGAGGGCGAAGTGATGATCGGCGACATGACGCCAGAGGAAATGCGTAAGGCAAGACAGTACGGCATGGTGTTCCAGAGTCCGGTTCTCTATGACTGGAGGACCGTTTTGCAAAATGTCATGCTTCCGCTTGAAATTATGCATGTGCCAAGACCGCAAAGATTTGAAAAGGCAGAGAAAATGCTGGACTTAGTCGGTCTGTCTGACTACCTGGATCATTATCCATATCAGTTATCCGGCGGTATGCAGCAAAGGGTCGGTATTGCGCGTGCACTAGCTATGAACCCTAAGATTCTTCTGATGGATGAACCCTTTTCAGCGTTAGATGAATTCACACGGGAGAAGTTAAATGAAGATCTTCTAAAAATCTGGAGAAAAACACACAAAACGGTTGTGTTCGTCACACACAATATTGCAGAGTCTGTCTTTTTATCGGATCGCGTTGTTGTATTATCCCCCCATCCGGGACGAGTCTCAGCTGTTGTTGACATTAATCTGCCAAGACCGAGGACTGCAGAAATGCGAGAATTACCTGAATTTAATGACTATGTCATCAAGCTTCGGAACAGTTTTGAAAATGTATACGATTAAGGTGAGGTACCGGCTATGGAAAAGAAAAAAGTTGACAGAAGAATAGTCGTGGCAATATGGGTATGTGCATTGTTTCTTGTATGGGAGCTGGCTGCCTTTCTGATCCGGACGATCATCCCGGTAAGTACACCTGAGACAAAGCTGCCCTATTTTCACGAAGTAATTATAACATTCATTACCAGTTTTATAGAGCTTGCTGAATCGGCATGGGTAACATTTATCAATGCAGCACATGGATTTCTGATCGGAACGTTCATTGGATGTATGGTGGCGCTTGTAATGAGCTGGTCCAAAGCGATTGAAAAAATTGGATTTCCATATCTGATCATTTCACAGATGATCCCGGTGCTTGGACTTGCCCCTATCATTTATAAGCTGGTTGGTGGCGGTGATCAGTCTAAAATTGCAATCTCTGCATTTATATCGTTCTTCCCAGTGGCGGTCAATCTCCTGGATGGCTTTAACAGTGTGGATATTTTGCGGAAAGAATTGCTTTATTCTTATTCGACAGCAAAACCTGTCACATATTTAAAACTAATGATTCCCTCCGCCCTTCCGGCATTGTTCACTGGAATGAAAATTGCTGCTCCAAGAACTATTACTGCTGCAATCCTCATTGAAATGATGGGTTCAACAGAGGGAATCGGCGTAAAAATATTATATGCTTTATATTATAATGGCGCCGGTTCAACAAAATTCTGGTCCTGCATTATTATGGCTGCTATCCTGGGTATGCTCAGTTCTGTTGTGGTATCGCTTCTGGAGAGAATTATTATCCCATGGGAGCGTGCGATGCTTAAGAAAGGAGAGGCATAGTTATGAGGCAAAAAAGTTTATATGATAACAAAGTCTTCCGGACGACTGCCCCTATTGCATTTGGAATTTTATTTCTATTTTTCTGGCAATTTGGTGGCATGCATTGGCTTCTTCACCTGAAAAGCTACGATTTTCCGGTTCCAACGCAGATTGCGGACGTGTTCCGTGATAATTATGCATTACTCTGGCATCACACCGTTGTGACAGCAACAGAAGCCGTGGTCGGTCTTGTGATCGGTTCCGCATTAGGCTTCGGTATTGCCGTGCTTGCAGCGTGGTTTCCTACCTGGGGATATGGAGGTCTCGCATTAATGTCGGCAATCAATGCCATTCCGACAACAGCGATGGCTCCGATCATGAATAACTGGTTTGGAAGAGGTGAAGGTTCAAAGATTGCGGTTGTTATCTTTTTTACCATGGCTGCCATGGCGATCAATACTTACCGCGGTCTGACGGTTCTGCCGCCATTTGCAATTGACTTAATGAAATCCTACAATGCAACAAACAAAGAAATTTTTTTTAATTTAAGATTGCCAAACTGTGTGCCAAGTATTTTTACAGCCCTTCGTGTAACAACTACTACCAGTATGTTATCGGCCATCATCGCTGAATTTTTCTCCTCTTATGCAGGACTTGGCTTCAAGGTTAATTCCGTGTTGCAGGAAGGTAAGAATGCAGAAGGCTGGGCCTATATCATCTGCGCATCTATCTTTGGTATCGTGATGTATCTGTTGGTAGGTCTGGTGGAAAAACATTGTACAAAGTGGCACACGTCACAGAGAAAGAAATAACGTATGTGAAAGGCAACATCCCGTTATCTGTGCCTTTTGACATAAAAACATAATATTACACAGGAGGACAAATTATGAAAAAAAGAATTTTAAGCTTATTTTTGACAGTTGCCCTTGGCGCAATAATGTTCAGTGCATGCGGGGTCACCCGTGAGGAGGACAACTCCCAGACATCTGCTTCCTCTGGTACTACAGCTGCCACTACCGATAGTGCTGCTGATACTACAGCCAGTGAAGCAGCTACAGAGGAAACTCCTTCAGGAGAACTGACGCCGGTAGTATTCCAGTCTAAATGGATACCACAGTCACAGTTCATGGGTTATTATGTGGCTCTCTCCAAAGGCTTTTATGAGGAAGAAGGTTTAGATGTAACAATTCTTCCGGGTGGTTCTGACATCAATGTACCTTCTGTCGTCGAATCCGGAACAGCACAGATTGGTACAACAAATCTTTACAATGTACTGTCTTATCAGGAACAGGGATATCCTCTGGTTACAATCTCGCAGATTATGCAGGATTCACCATTCGTATTTGTATGTCACAAGGATCAGGTGGCAAGTATTGCCGATCTGAAAGGAAAGACACTCGGCATATGGACCGGTGGAAATGATGCTCCCGTCAGAGCGCTTCTTACCAAGAACGGTATCGATCCGGATACAGATGTAACACTTGCAAGTCAGGGCACAACCATTGACGGTTTCCTGGACGGAACCTTTGCCGGATATTCCGCTATGACTTATAATGAGGAATTATTAGCCTATGAGGCTGGATATACCGATGATGATCTGTATACGATCTCGCTGGAAGATGAAGGCTGTGGCATGCTGGCCGATTGTATCTTTGTCAATGCCGACTGGCTGGCAGATAACCGTGACACAGCAGTTGCATTTATGAAGGCAACGATCCGCGGCTGGCAGTATGCTTGTGAGAATACAGAGGAAGCAACCGATATCGTATTTACTTATATGGATCAAGACAATACCGATTACGATCATCAGTTAAAGGCTGCGGAAGAAGTTGCAAAGCTTGTCCTTCCTGAAGGTAAGGATGCCTCCATTATTGGAACAATTCCGGATGATAAGGTTGATAATACAATTGATATTGCATTAACCTATGGTATTATTACACAGAATACCGATAAGGATACTGTCTTTGACCATTCTATCATGGAAGATGTACTGGCTGATGAATAGAATAAAGCCGCAATTATATAAGAGACGGTGTAAAAAGGGTCTGCCGCAATCGATTATACGTGCGGCAGACCCTTTCTTTTCTACAGACTAATAAAAAAGCTCTTCATGTTCTTCCATGATCTTATCATATTGTTTCTGGCTGATGATGATATGATGTCCCTGGGTCGTCAGCAGCCCTTCGCTTTTTAGCTTGGCAATATTGCGGCTGATGGTTTTGTTACTCACGCAAATTTCATCAGCGAGATATTCTTTAGGGGTTGTGATCGTACAGACTCCGTTTTCTGCAATGGACTCATAATATTTGACCATAAGATAGATAAAACGATCCTCGCTGGAGGCTGAAAGATAGGTTCGGTCTTGTTTTACCTGCGTGGAATATTTTTCAGCGATCATAGAGGTTAAAGTAAATAATGCATGATTATCTTTTTTCATCCAGGATAAAAATACAGCTTTGGGAATGACCAGGTATTTACAGGTATTTTCACAGGCAATGGTTGACTTGTATACCGGATATTGTGTAAATGTCTCGGTTTCACCAAGTATACTGACACCCTCTGCGATTGCGAATGTATAAGTAAATTCTGTGTTCAATTCATAAGAAAGCCGCATTTTTCCATCTAACAAAATATAGATGTGTCTAAAATCATCCCCTGAATAGGCAAGTACAGAGCCAGGCTGCCCAAACGACAGGGCAAGTGTATTTAAGATATCATCTGGCATACCCTCTAAAATATTCACAAGCGGTGTTGTATACGCTTCCCTTGGAATTGATCTCATTAATTCATTCTTGGTCATAAGCCATTATCTCCCTTCCTTTGAAATTAATGTCCGAACTGCATGGATTGCCGTTTCAATTGTTCTCTGTGTATCGAAATCAGTAACTGCCCCGCTGTGTACAGCCTCTTCTTGTACCCGGTTTCTGGCAACATGAAGAATACTTCCGACACGCACATTATATATACTTCCCAGGATAAAAAGCACCGCCGATTCCATTTCCGAACCAATTGCCCCACCGCGGACAAATGCCTCCCACTTGGTATGAAGCTCATGTGATAAAGGTGAAGCGTCAGGATCATGCTGTCCGTAATAGGAGTCTTTTGTCTCTATAATCCCAAGATGATATGTCTGTCCACATTTCCTTGCACTATCTACCAATGCATTGACAATCTCATAATCGGGAACTGCAGGAAATTCAAGTGGAAGGTACTGTCTGGAAGTGCCATCACGCCGGATTGCACCAGTTGCAATAATGCAGTCACCGGGTCTGGGCGCAGCATTCATGCAGCCACAGGTGCCTACACGAAGAAAGGTATGTGCACCGGCACGAACCAGCTCTTCCATTGCTATCGCAGCAGACGGACATCCGATCCCCGTGGATACAACTGAGACAGCTTCACCAGCCAGATGTCCTGTATAGATACAGAACTCCCGGCTCTGATTTACAAATTGGGCATCATCCAGATAGTCTGCAATAACTGGAACGCGGTCTGGATCGCCTGGTAAAAGTACATATCCTCCCAGATCATCCGGGGTGCATTGCAAATGATGAAGTTTATCTCCTGATATGTTCATTGCACTCTCCTCCTTTGAAAAAAAGAAAAAGCAGCTTACTTTCAACACCTTCGTTGAAGAATAAACTGCTAAAATCATTATCTTTTTTATTTTTTGAAAATAATAG
>CAVCFM010000455.1:0-3131 GCA_963601305.1 bacterium
GGAATGGAATGCTCAATAAAAACATTATAAAGTTTCTGCTCGGATAATTGCAAAAGAATTATTGACAGAACCCCCTTTATCATTTATGATTTTATCAGCGATAAAGGCATAGGAACGAAAGGCAGAGTGGTCAAGAAACGAAAGGCATCTTGGCGGCTCTGTTTTTGCGTATACAAAAGACCTTTGCGATGAAAGGAGTGAAATCCGTACCATGTCAATGCTGACATCAGGGCGGGGGAGGTTGCCATGGATAAGAAAATACCAGAAAATATTATTGAATTAAAAGGCATCAGGAAGCGATTTGATGATAATTTTGAGGCAGTTAAGGATTTTAATCTTGAGGTGAAAAAAGGGGAGTTCGTCACTTTTTTAGGTCCTTCCGGCTGCGGTAAGACGACAACACTGCGCATGATAGCAGGCTTTGATATTCAGACAGAGGGACAGATCCTGTTAAACGGGGAGGACATCAGTAAGCTGCCTCCGAATGAGAGACCGATCAATACGGTGTTCCAGCGCTATGCGCTGTTTCCACACCTGAATATTTTTGACAATATTGCATTTGGATTAAAGCTTAAGACAAAAGAAGTGACCTACCAGAACAAGGCGGGGGAGACCATCACCAGACGGGAGAAGCTTTCCAAAAAGGAAATCAAAGAGAAGGTACGCCACGCACTTGAAATCGTAGACTTAGAGGGATTTGAGAAGCGCAGCATTGCGACACTTTCCGGTGGACAGCAGCAGCGTGTGGCGATCGCGAGAGCGATTGTCAACGAGCCGGAGATCCTTCTTTTGGATGAGCCGCTGGGAGCGCTGGACCTTAAAATGCGCAAGGAAATGCAGCTGGAATTGATGGCGATGCACAAGGAGCTTGGCATCACGTTTATCTATGTCACCCATGACCAGGAAGAGGCACTGACGATGTCGGATAAGGTGGTCGTCATGGCGGATGGTATGATACAGCAGATCGGCACGCCGGAGGAAATCTACAACGAGCCGAAGAATGTGTTTGTGGCGGATTTTATCGGCGAGAGCAATATTTTTGACGGCAAAATGACAGGGGAGAAGCGCGTGCGTTTCTGCGGCGCGGATTTTGTCTGTCTGGATGATATGCCAGTAGGGGCAAAGGTGGATGTGGTCGTACGCCCGGAGGATGTGATCATGACACGCCCGGAGGAGGGAACCATCACCGGTGTTGTGAATTCCGTGATATTTAAAGGCATGCACTATGAGATCATCGTGGCATCCGGAGACAATGAAGTTGTCATTCAGAGCACGAAGAGTGTGGCGGAAGGCGACACCATCGGAATGTGCTTAGACCCGGACGGCATCCATGTCATCATGGCAGAGACGAATCACAATATTTTTGACGGAGAACTCACGAAAAATTACACTGTTGTATTTGCGGATGGCGAGTATGCATGTGATGTGACGAAGCTCTATGAAGGTTCTAAGATAGATGAGAACGGCACGCTTGTGGACGGCGAGGGCAATGAGATTTACACGGCAGGAGTACGCGTCACGGTAAAAGTTCCGGTGGGTGCAGTTACCATGAGCGACGATACCGAGTCCGAGGGAATCTGTGGACATATTGTTTCCTTAATCTATAAAGGTGACCATTATCACTACATCGTCCGGACGAAGAACGATGAGGATATCCATCTGCACGATGAGTATCTGTGGAATGAGAACGACTATGTCAGCCTTAGAATTCCAAAAGACAGGATAGAACTTTCCTTTGCGGATGAAAACGGAGAGGAGTAAGGAAGATGAGTTTGCGATTTACGAGAAAACAACTGAGTATCCCCTATGCGGTGTTTTTGTTGTGCTTTGTGGTTGCACCGCTGCTGGTTGTGCTTTACTATGCATTTACGAACGGGCAGGGACAATTTACCGTTGCAAATTTTGTGAACTTTTTTACCAGCCCGAATACAATAGGAACCTTGTGTTACAGCCTTGCGGTGGCGGTGACAGTCACCGTCTGCTGTACGCTTGTCGCCTACCCGGTGGCATATATTCTTGCAAAAAGTAAGATAAAAAAGAAGGCGGTACTTCTGGTTCTTTTTGTTGCGCCGATGTGGATCAACTTTACACTGCGTGTCGTGGCGCTCAAAGAAGTGCTTACCATGATCGAGGGCAATCTCGCCTATCATCCGTTTTTGAATACGGTGATCGGTATGACCTATGACTTCCTTCCGTTTATGATACTGCCGCTTTACACGACGTTAAGTAAGCTGGATAACTCTTATCTTGAGGCGGCTGCGGATCTGGGAGCCAACGCGGCAGTGACATTTTTACGTGTCACACTGCCACTTAGTATCCCGGGGCTGATCAGCGGTGTGACGATGGTATTTCTGCCGTCCATGACTAACTACGTGATCTTGGATATGCTCTACAACAGCACTTATATTATGGGAAGCCTGATCGGAAGTTACTTCAATTCCTACGATTGGCACAGCGGTTCCATGATTTCAATTGTGCTCCTTGTGATCATATTTATCATCACATGGGCGACAAACGGATTTAACGAGGAAGAGACGAACAGGGGGGCGATATTATGACAAAAAAAATACTGCGTTCCTCATGGCTGGCACTGGTATTGCTCTTTATGTATCTGCCGGTCCTGATGCTTATGATATACAGTTTTACAGATACGGCGACGATAGGTACCAGAGGAAATTTTTCCCTGCAGAATTATGTGACGCTGTTTACCACAGGGGAGCTGCTCCATATGATCGGCGGTACCTTTATGCTGGCGATCGGTTCTGCGCTGATCGCGACGATCCTTGGAACCATCGGTGCAATCGGTACCTTTTATTGTAAAAAAGGACCGAAGCATGCGATCAGTATGATGAACCAGATCCCGGTTGTCAACGCGGAAGTGGTAACCGGATTTTCCATCTGCGTACTGTTGATCGTGGTGCTTGGAATGAGCAAGGACTCCTTTTTCCCACTGGTGGTGGGACATGTGGTGCTTGAGGCGCCGTTTGTCTATCTGTCGGTGCTGCCGAAGTTAAAACAGATGGATAACAGCATCTATGAGGCGGCAAGAGACCTTGGCGCCAATGCACGCACGGCATTGTTTAAGGTGGTGATCCCACAGCTGATCCCGGGCATTATATCCGGTTTTATGC
>CAVCFM010000456.1:0-6096 GCA_963601305.1 bacterium
ATACTTACGCCACTGGCATCCTCTATTCCCAGATACTGCCATACCAATATATGTAAAAGTCCGGTACTACATACCGCCAGTAAAATCTTTATCGGATTCCTTGTTATCTTTACCCCGAAAATAATCCGGTAAAACAGACCACAGCCCAGGAATTCCATTGTTATATATATCAATAAATATACTAGTTCCATCATTATAATCGACTTTTTATCCTTTTTTTCACATAGACAAGATACGTTTCTTTTACTCCCTGTCTATATGCCCTGCCTATCGGTACCCTGGTATCCAATTTATCCAGTATCACATCCTGTCCTATCTGTAATACATTGGAAAGATTGACCATATATGATTTATGCACCCGCATAATATCATACTGTGACATTTCTTTCTCTAATTCTCCGATTTTTTTGGTACTTAAAAAATGCTCTCCCATCGCGTCTTTTCCAGAACATGTGACAATTTCCGTATAACTTCCATCCGCCTTCATGTATATGATGTCTTCCAGCTTGATCCGCCTTACCTTTCCATCATATCCTGCAATGGTAAATTCAATATTTTCTTTCAATTCATCCATGACAATCGAAAGCATTTTTGATACATCATCTATCCGTGGTAGTTTCGGTATAAACCCTATCGTTTTTCTTCCAAAAGCCTGATACACACTTTCATCATGGTTTGTGACAAAGACAATCCGCCATATTTTATTCTGCCACATAACAGCATCTTTTAATTCAATCCCACTGATACCCGCCATTTCGATATCCAGAAAAAGTAAATCTATTGATTCGTTCTGTTCATTCGCCACATATGCTAAAACTTCTTCTCCGCTTGAAAATTCTACATAGCGATGACTACATTGCTTTTCCAAAAATATTTCACACATAGAATGTATCTCTGCGCGCACGGCTTTCTCATCGTCGCAAATTCCAATCTGCAGCATTACCTTTTCTCCCAAAAGCAAAATATTATTGTATCACATGTTCAGTTTAGCAATATTATTTTTTAAATTCAATCATCTTTTCTTGAAAAAATAACCGCCTGTGCTATAATTATTTCGATTAGTGTGCCATACCACGGTGTGCACTAGAGAGGAGAACCCAGCTAGATGGAGAATTTAATTATTCCAAAAGATTATCATTCCGAACTTAATTTACATGATACACAAGTTGCGATCAAAACTGTCAAGGACTTCTTTCAGGGATTGCTTGCGCTGCGTCTGAATCTTACCCGCGTGTCTGCGCCGCTTTTTGTCGACCCGGCATCTGGTCTGAACGACAACCTAAATGGCATCGAGCGCCCGGTTTCTTTTGACATCAAGGAGCAGAACGGACGTACCGCAGAAGTCGTACAGTCTCTGGCAAAATGGAAACGCTATGCCCTCAAGAAATACGGTTTTTCCCACGGTGAGGGTCTTTACACCGATATGAACGCTATCCGCCGCGATGAGGTGACGGACAACATCCACTCCATTTTCGTTGACCAGTGGGACTGGGAGCGCATCATCAGCAAGGAAGAGCGCAATATCGACACCTTAAAAGCAACCGTTGAGACGGTGTACAAATGTCTCCGCAAGACTGAAAAATACATGTCTATCCAGTATGATTACATAGAGGAATTCCTTCCGCGCGACATTTTCTTTGTCACAACTGAGGAATTGGCTGAGATGTTCCCGGATTACACACCGAAGGAACGCGAGTATTATATCACCAAGACCAAAGGCGCTGTCTGCATCCTTAAGATTGGTGACAAATTAGAAAACGGCGAGCCGCACGACGGCCGTGCCCCGGATTATGATGACTGGGAGTTAAACGCTGATATCCTGGTTTACTACCCGGTTCTTGATATCGCCTTAGAGTTATCTTCCATGGGTATCCGTGTAGATAAGAAGGCTCTGCTTTCCCAGCTGAAAAAAGCCGGCTGTGAGGAGCGCAAAGACCTTCCGTTCCAGAAAGCAATCATCAATGAGGAGCTTCCTTATACCATTGGTGGTGGTATCGGTCAGTCCCGCATCTGTATGTTCTTCCTGCGCAAGGCACATATCGGTGAGGTGCAGTCCTCCCTGTGGCCGGAAGAGACGATTGCAGAGTGTGAGAAACACGGAATTCAGTTACTGTAATATATCTATATCAAAGCAATATTGTTGTTGAACTTTTCATGTATACAAAAAGCACAGTCTTCGGATAAAATCCGTTGACTGTGCTTTTTATTTCATTCCTGTCCATATTAGTCTAACTTAATTCCGGCAAGCAGTGAACCAAGGCTTGTTCCGGTAGGTTCGGAGTTCGTGTACTCCTCCATATCCACCGCTTCAGTGGTATCCACCATCTCTTCCTCCAGCGCTTTCATGCTGAGGCTGATCTTATTGTCGTTGGTGTTCAATACCTTAGCCTTGACCTTCTGTCCGACTTTTAACACCTCTGACGGCTTGCTGATCCTGCGCTCACAGATCTGTGAAATATGAACCAGACCGCTCAATCCGTTTCCAAGTCCGATAAACGCTCCGTATGGCATCAGTGTCTCCACGGTTCCCTCTAACACCGTTCCCGGAACGATCATGGAAATCTTGTGATTGCGCTCCTCGACTGCTGCCTCTCTCGCCACAACTTTACTGGATAAAACCAGCTTCTCTCGCTCTGCATCCACAGTGATCACGCGCACCGGGATTTCCTTTCCGATCCACTCTGCCGTGTCCTCCACGTAATCAAGTGTAATCTGGGACGCCGGAATAAATGCACGGATTCCTTCCAGATAAGCGATGACTCCGCTTGGCACGCTCTCCTTGATACGCACGGTAACGGTCGTCTCGTCCTCAAGCATCTGCTGCAGCTTGTCCCATGCCAGCATATCGTTTGCCTCTTTTCTTGAGAGAAGGATATTGCCGGCTCCATCATCGGTCTTAACCACGGTCGCCTCTATCACATCCCCCACATGCACCTGTGTAAGCACTGAAAAATCCGGGTCATTGCTCAGATCACTGGCTTTGATGATTCCCTGTGCATAATAGCGTAAATCCAGTGTCACTTCCTCTTCGTTTACATCGATCACCGTTCCGGAGATGATATCTCCCTCCTTGATCCGGCGAAAAGATGCCTCTAATTCTTCTTTGTAATCGTCCATTGTCTCCATGGTACATATTCCCCCTATGCCTGTTAATATATGTATTATACTACGGCATCGAAGCGGATGACAACCTTAAATAAATCTCCGTCCACAGCAATTTTTAATGTTCCATGCTGCGCTTCCGTAAAACTTTTTGCAATTGCAAGCCCAAGGCCGGACCCTTCCGTGTTTCTGGATGCATCTCCACGCACAAACCGCTCCGTCAGCTCCTCGGATGCCACATGCAGTTCCTCCGCGGACATATTTTTTATCGTAATCTCAACCTGATCCGGTTTGACCTGATTCTCTCCCCGGCTGTTTATGCGCTCTACCTGCACATAGACACGACTTTTTTCCATTGCATACTTCTGTATGTTGCCAAACAGATTTTCAAAAATGCGGTAGGTTTTCTGTGGATCAAGCTGTGCCAGTACCTTCTCCTCCGGCACACTCCAGCGCACCTCTAACCCGCGTTTTTCATACGCATCGGCATGTTCAATGCTAACCTGTTTGAGAAGGTTCACCACATCCACCTCCACCGGGTGTAAGGTAATATTATTGCTGGTCGCCTTGCTGACTTCAAATAAATCCTCGATCAGAACCGCAAGCCGCATGGACTTGTTCTCCAGCGTCTCAATGTAGGATCTGCGCTCCTCCTCGGTTATATCTTCTTTTTTCAAGAGTTCAATATAAGTTCTGATCGCAGTCAGCGGCGTCTTTAGATCGTGGGACACATTGGTGATGAGCTCTGTCTTCATCCGCTGGCTTTTTACCTCCTCATCCACCGTCTTCTTAAATCTGGTACGCACCTGCTCAAGTTCCGTCTTAAAAGGCTCGAACACGCCGATATCCTCGGTGATCACCGTGTTTAAATCCCCGTTGGCGATACGATCCACGCCCCGTAAGAGCGTGTGATAATCTGCTGCCACCTTGTCGTAATATTTTTTTATCAAAAAGAACAAAACCACCGAGTAAACTGCCAGTGCCGCAATTCCAAAGAACCAGAGGCAGGAGCACACCGCCAGCACCAGAAAGTTAAGGACTACCAGCTTTACGATCGTTTTCATGGATTTCTGTGAAAAATCAATGTGCTCCACTTCGCTCTTAAACCGGCTGCCGCATGCCTTTATTTTTTGCCAGAGGCTCTTAAGTAACGGGAATATCTGATAAATGATGCTGTACTGTCTGATGTACTCTTTTAGCCCCAGTGCAAATACCGGGCGCAAAAAATAAAGTGACAGATACCACATGGCATAGATGCACGCCAGCTCCACAAATGCCCCTGCGATCACAGACATTACCACCGTTGCATCCGCATAATGGTTCGCCGCAAACGCACCATATATCTCGCCAAAGCTCTGCCAGGTATTCCTTGACGCCATTGCCACCACCTCATCGTGCAATGCCAGCGCAAAACATACCCCTATCAACGCAGCCTCCATCAGATACCATCTTCCAGGGTGCTCCATTTTTATCTCGTCTCCCCACAGTTTCCGGCTGGTCATCGCAAACATCAGGATTGCCGTAAGCACAAGTCCTGCTGCATATACCATTCCAGCCCCCGCACTGTCGGCGGCGTAGAGCCTCTCATAATATGCGTCAGAGGCATCTGCAACCTCATTTGCCAGTGAGATATCCTGCTGATTGTCCAACGGAATTCCAAATGCCACGGTAAAATCCACCGGTGTCTTGATGCTGATTCCGGATGGCAGTTCCCCATAATTTGCACTTACCATCTCTTTTAATTCATTGTCACGGTCTGTTTTCAAAAATGTCTTCGTTAACATATCCGATGAGATATCACGGTCATACAGTGTCTCGATTTCAAACGTGCCATTTTTATCAAAATGCAGAACAAAATAATCGCTGTATACATCGGTCAGTTCACTCTTTGTCTCAGTACTGCCCGGTTTTAAAACGGCATCCTCTAACGCGCGTGTCGTATTTTTTTCACAGCTTCCGTCCTCAGACACGATGCAGTAATCAATTAATGAGCGATATGATTCAAAATCAAGCTGCCACTGCTCTAACAACTGGTTTACCACGTCACCCGGGGACGTATCTGCCGCGTTGTTATTTTTCACATAGATATCTTCCGCAGTGACATCTGCCTCTTTTTGCTGCTCCTCCAGATAAAGGACATAGCATCCCTTATAAATGCGCTCTATAATATCACTATCCAGCTCATAACTTGTCGTGTCTGTATCACCTGTCTGTGCGAGCAGCTCTTTGGTCCGTCCCGCAAGCCATGGGAACATACACAGGGTTACAACTGCGATCAGCACGATCGATGCGACACTGATCGCGATCCTCTTTTTATGGTTGTTTTTCAATTTTGTATCCAACGCCCCACACCACCTTTAAATATTTTGGTTCTCTCGGGTTTATCTCAATCTTATCCCGAATGTTTCTCACATGCACCATGATCGTGTCCGTGTTGATCGCTTTCTCATTCCAGACACGCTCATAAATCTCTTCCGCCGAGTACACTCTTCCCGGTGTGCGGATCAGCAGTGCTAAAATTTTAAACTCAATCGGTGTCATCTTAACCGCATTGCCATCCACAAACACCTCCACGGTGTCCTCATTGAGTTCCAGGCCGCCCACCACATGGATCCGGTCGCTTGTCACCGGCGCGCTGCCACGGTTCTGAAATCTTGTATACCTGCGCAGCTGGGAATTTACCCGCGCCATCAGCTCCAACGGGGTAAACGGCTTTGTCACATAGTCATCCGCACCGATATTTAAGCCGATGACCTTATCCGTCTCCTCCGACTTTGCCGACAGCATGATAACCGGGAAGTCATATTTTTCCCGCAGCTTCATGGTCATCGTCACGCCGTCCATCCGCGGCATCATAATATCTACGATCGCCAGGTCAATCTCCTGCTCCTCCATGACTGCAAGACCTTCCACACCGTCTGCCGCCTTGTATACATTATAATTCTGGCTCTTTAAAAATATCTCGATACCATCCCGGATTTCCTTGTCATCTTC
>CAVCFM010000457.1:0-6034 GCA_963601305.1 bacterium
ATCCTACTGCAAGGATAAAAAAATTGATCAGATAGAGAGTTATCTCAATACGATTTCAGAGGAATCAGCGATTGATGATCTGCCGGGCTACACAGGAAATAAAGGTGTGGATGCGGTGCTCAGAGAATTGCTAAAAATCAGTGAACAAAGTGGAGTCGAAGTTACAATAAAGGGAACGCTTGCAGAGACAGAGCGGGTATTAGAATATGATCTGTGTACAATTTTTTATAATTTGGTGAAGAATGCAATAGAGGCATGTGAAAAGATTGAAGATACGCAAGAGCGAAAAATAATGATCGATATGGGAAATTATAATTCACAGCTTTTTATATCCGTGAGGAATGCAGTTAAGGAACCGGTAATAATAAGAGACAATCATCCGCATACCACCAAAAGGGACAAAGATCATCATGGATTTGGATGTGAGAATGTAGAGCGGGCAGTCAGAAAATATCAGGGGACGATGGAATACAGCTGCGAAAATGGATGGTTTGAAGTAGAGATTTGTATGTAAAAATAAAAGATAAAAGACAAGCAATGTCGTTCATGGAAAAAAGATGTCGTTCATGGAGCAGTGCTTGTCTTTTTTAGCTTGTCTGTATAAAGTGAGAGAAGAGGAGATCAGGAGGAATAGAATGGACAGTGTTGAAAAAGTAAATATCTTGTACAAGGGGATTTATCAGGTGCCGGCTGCGGTGCAGTGGATAATTTTGATTGCTATTGTGCTGTTGATAGCAGGAGTGATCCTTTTTATAAGAAAAAAGAAAAAATAACAAAAAATCCGAGAGCTGTTATGAAAATTTTAAGATTCATAACAGCTTTTTTGTGCGAATATATGGTATACTTCTGTTACGACAATTTGACAATCAAAAATCAACGTGGAAAGGCAGGCACAGCAGATGGAGATCACACACGTGGTACACAACTTTGAGCCGATTTATGATGCACAGTCTGAGATTCTGATATTGGGCTCTTTTCCGTCGGTAAAATCAAGGGAGAACGAATTTTATTACGGACATCCGATGAACCGTTTCTGGCGTGTGTTATCGGGGATTTATCACGAGGAAGTTCCGGTGACCATTCCGGAGAAAAAGGCATTTTTGCTCCGCAATCATGTGGCGTTGTGGGATGTGATCGCATCCTGTGACATTGTGGGTTCCTCGGACAGTTCCATCAAAAATGTGACGGTCAATGATATTGCGATGATAAAAAATGCGGCACAGATTGAAGCCGTTTATGCGAATGGCGGCAAGGCGTATGAGCTGTTTTTAAAATACTGTGGGAAGGACATCATCAAGCTGCCTTCCACAAGCCCGGCGAACGCGGCATGGAGTCTGGAACGTCTGATAGAAACATGGGGGAATATGTTACATGCGTAAAAACGAAATGACATGGAGTAGTATGATAGCGGAGGCGATAGGAATTGTCTCGGCGGTGGTTTATGTGGGATTGCAGATTTATTATGGAATCCTATACGGCGTGTCTGCCTTGGATATTGCCCTTAACGTGGTGGCGATGATACTGGTGTATGCAGGACTTACCCTGCTGTTGGTGTATCCGGAGCGCGTCAATGGCTTAAGACCGGAGGTGTGCACGGGGAAAGTGCGAAAATTGACCAGACGCATGCTTCGGGCAGTCAAGCTGGTTTTTGTCCTAAGTCTGCTGTTTGCAAGTATCTGCGATGTGTTGGGCAAGGAAGTTAAGCCGGGCTACAGCGTGTTTGTGGTGATCTTTATCGTGCTGGTGGCGCTGTTCTATGAAGTCCGCATTATAAAAATATTGCGCAAGAGGTAGGCATATGGATTTGGGAAGTATTTATCACAGAGCGGCATTTGCGGACTGCTATGGCTTGGATGAGGAAAAAGTCTGCATCCGTATCCGCACCGGCAAGGATATAACCGGGGTGAATCTGGTGTATGGGGACCCGTATACGGCAGGAATTTCCGGGGAGAGCAGCTGGATGGGAGAGCACCTTGCAATGACTCTGACGCGGGAATTAAAGCGCTGTTATCTGTGGGAGGCAGTGGTAACGCCTTTTTATAAAAGAGTACAGTACTATTTTGAACTGACAGCCGGGGATGAGACTGTATTTTTACTGGAAGATGATTTTTACACGCCGGAGGAATTTAAACGGGTTGGCCTGATGAAGCAGCATTTTAAGTTTCCGTGGCTGAATGAGTCGGACATCACAGCTCCGCCGAAGTGGGCAGAGGACGTCATCTGGTATCAGATCATGCCGGATCGTTTTGCGCGGGGGTGTGACGGAGAGAAGAGCCATCCGCTAAAAGCGTGGAACGATGTAAAACGGATCACTTACCGCGATTTTTACGGCGGTGATTTAAAGGGGATCACACAAAAGCTGGACTACTTAAAAGACCTGGGGATTACCGGGTTATATCTGACTCCGATTTTGAAATCGGGCAGCAATCATAAATACAACACCTGCGACTACACGAAAATCGATCCGGATTTCGGCACCGAGGAGGATATGGAAGAGCTGGTAAAAAAGGCGCATGAGCACGGGATAAAAGTGATGGTGGATGCTGTGTTTAACCATTGCGGCACCGATTTTTTTGCATGGCAGGATGTGTTAAAAAATGGGCCCGACTCTGCTTACTGGGACTGGTTTTATGTCAATACGTGGCCATTGCCGAAAAAACATGCAGATACCAAAGACGGAAGGTATTACAGTTTTGCATTTTCGGAGGGGATGCCCAAACTGAACACGAACCAGCCGGCGGTCTCGGATTATTTTTTACAGATATGCAGGCATTGGGTTTTGGATTGGAAGATTGACGGGATTCGTTTTGATGTGGGAAATGAGGTCTCACACTCCTTTTTAAGGAGGTTGAATCTGGAGTTAAAAGCAGAAAATCCGGAGTTGTTTTTGCTGGGCGAAATCTGGCATGATGCGCTGCCGTGGCTGCTCGGGGACGAGTACGATTCGGTGATGAATTACCCGTTTGTGGAGAATATCGTGAATTTCTGGGGAAATGAAGCATGCGATACCAGACAGCTGATGTATGGCATGAATTACTGCTATTCGCTCTATCGGGAGCAGACGAATGGTGTGCTGTTTAATTTTCTCGATACGCACGATATCGAGCGCGCCGTTACGCGCTGTGGCAGTCAGGACATGTTTTTCCAGCAGCTTGCATTTTTGCTTACGATGCAGGGAACTCCCTGCCTGTACTACGGGACGGAGATTGCCTTAGAGGGAGGACCAGACCCGGACAACCGCAGACCGATGCCATGGGAGGCAATAGAGACAGGCGTATACGCGGATGTGTGGGCGCAGGTAAAGCAGCTCATCTCCATAAGAAATACATTTCCACAGGCGAAAAGTGGGGAAGTTCAGTGGTGTCACGGGACAGACGGGAATTGTCGTCTGGTGCATTATATCAAGCGTGCCGCAGGGCAGAAGGAGGCGCTTACCGTGTATCTGAATGCCGGAGACAAAGGGGCGGATATCGTGACAGACGGTACAGTTCTTTTTTCAAGAAAGTATGCAGATGGCTGCCTGGCTGCGGGCGGTATTCTGATTTTGTGCCGATAGATGGCAAGAAAGGTGTGGATGACAGGAATATGATGGAATTACCGGGAATTACAAGAGAAGACGAGGAACGGCATCTGGCATATGTGATAGATGTTGCCCAGACCAACCTTGAGAAAAACCGGAAGGGCGTAGAGGCATTAAAAGGTGAATTGCATGAGCTCTTAGAGACTTATGGGGCAAAGGATACAGAGGCGCTTGCCATGTGGCATAACACCGTGGCAATGCTCGAGGAGACAAAGACAGACCTGCTCCGGAGTGAAAAGGCGCGGAAAAAGCCGTATTTTGGCAGGATTGACCTCATTGAGGGGAAGACGAAAAAGCAGGAGTGCTATTATATCGGCCGCGTGGGTATCACGGAGAATGTCATAAATCCGCTGGTCATTGACTGGCGGGCGCCCATTGCAACGGTTTATTACGAAAATTCCCTTGGTGCGTGCAGCTATCAGGTAAAAAATGAGGGAACTTACCAGATTGAACTTACCAGAAAGCGCACCTATGAGATTGCAGAGGACGAGCTGACCGATTTTTACGATTCGGATGTGGTGGCGAACGACGACCTTTTAACCAAATACCTTGCCAAAAATAAAAAGGCGGTACTCGGCGAGATCATAGCGACTATCCAGCAGGAACAAAATGAGATTATCCGCAAATCGCCCAGACAGAATGTCATCGTGCAGGGAGTGGCTGGCTCCGGCAAGACGACGGTGGCAATGCACCGCATTTCCTACATTTTATACAATTACGGCGAGGAATACCGCCCGGAAGATTTTTATATTGTGGGGAGCAACCGGATTTTGTTAAATTATATTACCAGTGTGCTGCCGGATCTGGATGTGTACGGCATCCGGCAGATGACGATGGAGCAGCTGTTTACCAGGCTTTTGTATGAGGACTGGGATGAGGCGTCCATGGAGATAAAGCCCTTGGAGCGCGGCGATATGGCAGCGGCGAAAAAGGGGACGCTTGCCTGGTTCCATGAGCTGGAAGAATATTGCGCCGACCTGGAGTGGGATACGATCCTAAGAGAGGATATCTATCTGGAACCCGGGGAACAGCCTCATGCAGAGGGAGAGATGGGACAGCCTTTTGCGGAGGGAGAGAGCGGGCATCTTCTTTTGTCGAAGGAGGCTATCGAGACCTATATCCGGGAAAATCCGATGGTTTCTCTGCAGAATAAGATCGCGATGTTAAATGAGCGTATCCTGGCAAAAGTTCACAACGAGATAGCCGGAAAAGAAATCGCGTATACATCGGAGGAAAAGAAAGAGCTGCTTCGCAGATACCGCAATTTTTTTGGCGGAAAAACGTGGAAGACGTCTATTTTTGATCTGTATGAGACATTTTTGATCGAACAGGATGTAAAAGGAATGAAGGTTCCTTACAAGCAAAACAGGTTTGATGTCTATGACCTGGCTGCGCTGGCTTATCTGTACAAGCGCATCAAAGAGACCGAAGAAATCCGGGAGGCAAGCCATGTGGTGATCGATGAGGCGCAGGATTTCGGCATGATGGCATATGGCGCACTTAAGTATTGCATGCGCGGCGGATGTACGTTCACCATCATGGGGGATGTGTCGCAGAATATCCATTTTGGATATGGGTTGGACGACTGGGAAGAATTAAAGCAGACATTTTTAACGGGAACCTATGACAGTTTCAAACTCTTAAAAAAGAGCTACCGTAACACCGTCGAGATCTCTCATTTTGCCACGGATATCTTAAGACACGGGACGTTCCCGATTTATCCGGTGGAGCCGATCCTCCGCCATGGAAATTCGGTGCGCGTGGAAAAGTGCGACAGCCATGACGAGCTGATCAAAGAGACGGCGGCAACAATCCGGAAGTGGCAGAAAAAGGGACTTGAGACGATTGCGGTTGTGTGCAGGGAGCAGCAGGAGGCGGTGCGCGTGTCAAAGGAATTGAAGCGCCGCGTAAAAATTCTGGACAGCAATGTGGCGACGACGGAATTTGGCAACGGAGTCATGGTGCTTCCGGTGGCTTACACGAAGGGACTTGAATTTGATGCGGTTATCATTTTAGACCCGGACAGAGAAAATTACCCGGTGGACAACGGTCACGCCAAACTTTTGTATGTGGCTGCGACCAGAGCGCTGCATGAGCTGGCGGTGCTTCACACCGGCAATCTGACTGGACTCATCGAAGATCCGCTGCCAGACGGAAAGCGGATGGAGGAGCTTGGCGAGAAAGAGACGGTCAATGCCGGGGAGACTACGGTAAGAGTTCGCCGGGCAGCACCAGAGCGGGAACGCGTAAAAACGGAGATCGGACCGAAAAAAATCCAGATATCTGAGGAACAGAAAAAGCGGGAAGAGGCACCGGTTGCCATGACGCGCCCGGGAGTGGCACAGACACCGAAGAATTATAAAAAAACTCCGCATGCGGAAGGCGCCGCATCACGCGCTGGAGGTGGCGCGCTGCATGCCGGAGACTCGTTGCATGCCGGAGACAGTTTGTATC
>CAVCFM010000457.1:6044-7769 GCA_963601305.1 bacterium
TGGCAGGACACAGCAAGGCGGATATGTCAGTCCGTTGGAATAAAAAGACGAATATGTATGTGGACATCGCCAGCAGCTACGGAACGTTGCGCATCACACCGCTTACGGCGGAAGTCATCCGTGTCAGTTTTAAACGGGGACAGTTTGCGGAGTTTGCAGACTGCGCGTGCATTGCGCTTGCACCGGGAAATGTAAGATGGGGATGCCGCGAGATGAAGACGGCAATCGAGATAGCTACGGAAAAACTGCTTGTTCATGTGGAAAAAAAGACCGGCGCGGTTGCGTTTTACACAAGGGACGGGAAGCATCTGTTGTCAGAATGTGCAAAAGAACCCCGCTTTATGGAGAACAGTGTGAATAACCGAAGCTACATGTTCTTTGACTGGGACAAAAATGAAAAAATCTGGGCAAAGGGCGTATTGGACGACGACCTGCTAAAAATGAACATGACGGCAAAGTACATTTCCTACGGCGGCAGAACTTTAAAACTGCCGTGTGTGCTGTCAGAGCAGGGATATGGCATCGCATTTGCAGTGGAAGATGCGGTTTTATGCTGTGGGATCCCGCTGTACGGTCCTTATGTGATGGCAGAGAACTGCACGCAGATTGATTACTGCTTTTTGTATGGCGGCAGTGCCGGGGCATCGCGGGAACTTTACAAGATTGTGACCGGGGGAAACCGATAGCATATTTTTACCGGAGCCGGAATAGAATGTGATAAGAGAACGTATAGCAATGAGGTGCGTGCGTTGAAAATCAATATTAAGATATTGGCGGTCTGTATCGCCATACCGCTGGCGGTTGGTATCCTGGCGGGGCTCATCACGGCGGGCAGCCGCGAGGTGTACCAGGGGCTGGTAAAACCGCCGCTTGCGCCGCCGGGCTGGGTGTTCCCGGTTGTGTGGACGATATTATATGTACTCATGGGAGTTGCATCCTATCTGATCGTCATGTCACCGGAATCTGCCGCGCGGACAAAAGCACTGCGGGTGTATGTGGTTCAGCTGGCGGTAAACTTTTTCTGGCCGATTTTCTTTTTTAATGCCGGATGGTATCTGTTTGCTTTTATCTGGCTGCTGTTATTGTGGTATCTGGTCTATATCTGTATCATCCGTTTTTACGGCATTTCGAAGCAGGCGGCATATCTGATGGCACCGTATATCGTGTGGCTGACGTTTGCGGAATATCTGAATCTGTTTGTTGTCGTGCTGAATTAAAAAGTGATTGACATTTCAAAATGCCTGTGTTAATCTGTGAGCAACGAAAAGGGAGTAGTTGCATGCAACTGTTTGGGGATGCATGTTCTAGACTTCGTCAGTACGTCCGAGGAGGACCGGAGCTAGATAACGATTGTTAAACAAGACTTTTTGTACATACTTAGGTGTGTACAAAAGGTCTTTTTTTATACTTCTAAAAAAGGAGAATCTCAATGAAGGAAATCTATCAGATGACGAAACAGGAGCTGTTTACGGATTACGGAACGGCGACAGGATTAAGCGAAGCGCAGGCGGATGAAAAGCTTGCCGAATATGGCGAAAATGCCATCACGGAACAGGGCAAAAAAAGTGTGGCGATTGTTTTCTTAGAACAGTTCGCGGATTTTCTGGTGGTCATTTTGATCGTGGCGGCGATCATCTCCATGATGTCTGGGAATGTGGAGAGCACCATCGTTATTTTTGCAGTCATTATTATGAATGCCATCCTGGGCACCATCCAGTATGTGAA
>CAVCFM010000458.1:0-3039 GCA_963601305.1 bacterium
TCTTTTCCATATTTTTTAGGTGTCATCCCGGTATTCTTCTTAAATACGGAAATAAAGTGGCTGTCGCTGTTATAAGACAGCTGCATCGCTATTTCTGTCACGGAGCGTCCCTGTTTTAGCATAGATTTTGCAGCAATAATCTTCTGGTTTGTAATATATTGCAAAAGTGTAAAACCTGTTTCTTTTTTAAAATAATGGCTCAGATAAAACTTGTTCATATACATCTCATTTGCGATGTCTTCCAGTTCCAGCTTTTCCTCCACATGCTGCTGCACATATTTTTTGATCTCATCAATTCTGTCTCTCTGCAAAACCGGACTTTTGAACGTTATTTCCCGCATCTGATATCCGTTTTCCGTCGCCACCTGTTCTGGCTTTTTATCGGGCTTTGCCAGAAACGTGTACATGTTATTGATCTCCAGCATCAAACGCAGAATGGCTAATTTGATCTTAACCGCAGAGCTGACATCTTTTCTATCCTCACTGATCGCATGCTCAATGTGTGAAAACAGTTTTTCTGTCATCTGAAGTTTTTCTTCACTGAGGTGAAGCTTGTGCATAAACGTGTCATCCCGGTTCTCAAAGTACATCGCAAAATCATACCCGAAAGCCTCAGACATCTCCTCCAAAAGCTGTGGTTCAAACATCAGCACATAACGATTGTGTGGTTTTCCCGGCGCGCCATTCGTCCGATGGTATTCCTTTCCGTTGATCAGGAACAGATCTCCGGCCTGCACATTATATATCCGGCTCTCAATCTCAAGCACTGCCCCGTCGTTTAAAAATAATATTATCTCGTACTGCTTGTGGAAATGGAACCGCTCCATTGACCAGTTGTACGAGCTGCCGTGATAATAGTAAAGCGAATCAAATTCCTCGAAAAATACCTTTTCATTCATTCCCCCGACCCTTTCTATCCGTTTTGTAAGTACAACATCGCCTCTTGCAATGCAAAAATCATAAGCGCCTGCCCATACGTCATCGGGCAGCATACGATCTCCTTATAAAATTCCTTATTTTCTCCTATCGGTGTTCCGTATGAAACATTCAAGACAGTTCCATCCGCGTCAATATAGGTAAGCAGACTTTTCAATGCTTTCCTTACCAGTCCATCATACTCTTCCCGGTCCAGGACTCCGTTTCTGACCCCATGCATAATTCCACACAAAAAAGCTGCGCTTGCAGAAATTTCAATGTATGAGTCTGCATCATCAATCACTGTATGCCACAATCCGGTTGCCGTATCGCTGTATTTTTTTAATGCTTTTACCTGATTTTCATACACATTTAGAAAATACCGTCTGATGCCAGCGTCAATTTCTGTCATCTCGATCAGCTCCATTACCGCCACCGTATACCAGCTGTTTCCTCTGCCCCACATAACCTCACCGTAATTATCGTTGCGGTTGAAGCTGAATCCGTGATAGAACAGCCCTTCCTTTTTATTGAGCAGGTATTTGATATGAAGCAGGATCTGGTAATTTGCCTCATCGATATATTCTCTTCTGTCCAGAAGAACTCCCGCTCTTGTCAGAAATAGTACAGACATAAAAATTGTGTCAATCAGGATCTCTCCATCATTGGGATTGCCTGTGATCATATGCTGAAAACAGCCATCACCGGTCCGGATCAGCTTTTTATCCTTCATGATCCAGTCACACCAGCTCTCGATCAACTCCAGATACCGCTCGTTTTTTGTAATCTCATACAGATAAGTCAGGGTCAGCATCGGTGCCGTCGTGTTTACATTTCGTTCCAGAATCCCTTCCTCTATTCTATCATCAAACCACTGGATCAGGAAGTCCAGAATTTCCCTATCACCGCTGACTGCATAATATTTGTATAGTCCAAAAATACCCACGCCCTGTGGCCACTCCCAGCAATCAATATCAATCAGGCTGATTGGGAATTTTTCTTCCATTCCATTGTTTTTCATGGAAAGCATACGTTTCACAACGAGTTTTAATTTATTCTCCAACTGCTCATTATTCTGCATAGCTTCACCCCTCCTTAAATTCAATCTCGCCCGCGACATCCAGCGGATAATGATGTACGATCTCTCCATTCACCTTCAAAACATTTTCGGTATCCAGCACATACTGCATGTCTCCGTCCCAAACCTTTACCTCGCCATCTTCCCTTAAATCCATGCGGATCTCCCGCATATTCGCGATGAACTCATCTAAATCCGCATACTCGTTTTTCCCTGCAACTTTGAGTATCCACACATTTTTTCTGCCCATGCTGACAAATTCCCGGTAGCTTATCGGTCCCTCTTTTTTCATGGAAAAGCCATTCTGTACTTTTACACCGATATAACCGCCATCCTTTTCCAATGCGACGAAATCCTCTTCCCCGTGGTATTTCCGGAACTCCGAAAGCGGCACATAGGCATGTGTGTAATCCACCAGATTGTCCTCAGCTATGTCATACTTTATGATGGACATATTTCTATACTGGGATGCCATCGGCAGCTTTCCGTTTCCTGCCCAGTAATTCGGACGACCGCTGCCATATGGATGTACCTCCCCCGGATGATTGATGAACACCTGCGCGGTCTTATCGATACATGCCTCCACGATGTGCTCCTGATACCCATTCTGATATGGCTTAAAACCAACGGCTGTGGACAGGAGGACATTTTCATTCTTATACAAATACAGATTGACATGCTGTTCAAATCCCTGTGTATTCTGATAGATCAATTCCTCTTCTCCTGTTAAATCCAGATATTTCCGATATTCTTCCGGTGGCACGTAATCGCCCATCGCCAGAGAGATATATCCATTTGCTGCCCGGTTGATAGAGCCTGCATTATACAGTACATACAGAAGTGATGTCGTACCTGCGTTGTAAGTTCCCTTCAGCTCCTTCTCATATGTCCTTCCAAAGCTCGCCATAATAGCGCCCTTGTGCTGATAGACTGCCAGCGAAAAGCTGATCATGTCCAATGCTTTTTTTGTCTTGTTGTGAAGCGCTTCATTATCCTTCGTCAGGTTATATAAGGTAGCAACCCCCAGAACATCCACTGGTATATAA
>CAVCFM010000459.1:0-839 GCA_963601305.1 bacterium
CACGCACCGGACGCAAGAACAATTGTTTCCCCCGAAAACGCAACATACATATTTTATAATAGCATATTTGCCGCGGCTTGTCATTAAGATTTACTTTTCCGCTTATCAATCAGGCTGTGCAGTTTCAAAAGAGCCTTGTCGATACCGCCAACTTCATTGATAAGCCCCTCTTCCACCGCCTCGCTGCCAACTAAAATGGTTCCGAGATCTTTTGTCAGCATCCCGGTGTTCATCATCAGCTTTTCCAGGCGTTCCTCTCTTGCCGCCGAGTGCGTTGCGATAAATTTTAAAATGCGGTCCTGCATCTGTTTGAAATAATCATAGGTCGGCTGTGCGCCGATCACTGTCCCGCTCATGCGGACCGGATGGATCACCATCGTTCCCGACGGCACGATAAACGAATAGTCGGTGGATACTGCTAACGGCACACCGATGGAGTGGCTGCCGCCAAGAACCAGGGACACGGTCGGCTTGCTGATGGATGCAACCATCTCAGCAATCGCAAGACCGCTCTCCACATCACCGCCAACGGTGTTGAGCAAAAGCAATAGCCCTTCCGAATCCTTGTTGTCCTCAATCTCTGCCAGTTTTGGCAAAATGTGCTCATACTTTGTGGTTTTTGTCGTGGCGGGAAGACAATCGTGTCCCTCAATCTCTCCGATGATTGTGAGCAAAGAGATACGGTTATTCTCCCGGCTGTTATTTAACTCAATCTGACCAAATTCTTTGATATCATCCCGTTTCTGCTGTTCGTTCTGTGACTTTTCCTGTCTGTCTGCCAAAATCGTATCCTCCCATTTGATAATTCCTCATTATTTTTCTGTCATAGAGTGTAGCTC
>CAVCFM010000459.1:849-5985 GCA_963601305.1 bacterium
ACATCGACGCATCCTGTTTTCAGTATTTCCTGTCCTATGATTTTTATACGAATTGTCTGGCACAACCGATATCTCTGGCAGAGTAGATCTAACACTCCCCGAGCAGATAGCGGTAAAGTCCCTCGTAACGGTACTTGGAACTGTTCCAGGAAAAGTCGTTTGCCATGCCGCGGTCAATCATCTGGTTCCACTGCTTTTTGCGGTCAAAATAAATATGCTTCGAATAATTGATGACATGCAGCATCTCATCGCCGTTATAATTGGCAAAGGAGAAACCGTCGCCGGTGTTCTCGTATTCATTGAACGGTTTGACGGTGTCTCTTAATCCGCCGGTCTCCCGGACAATCGGAACGGTACCGTAACGGAACGAGATCAGCTGTGTCAGTCCGCACGGCTCAAAACGGGACGGCATCAAAAAGGCGTCCGCTGCCGCATAAAGCTTGTGAGCAAGCTCATCGGAATAGCAGATATTCGCGGAGACTTTGTCGCCATACTTCCATGCATAATGGCGGAACATATTCTCGTACTGCGGGTCGCCGGTTCCAATGACAACCAATTGCGTATAATCGTCGACAATCCGGTCAATCGCATAATTGATCAGATCAAGTCCCTTCTGGTCGGTCAGACGGGAGATCAGACCGATCATATAGCGCTTCTTGTCGACGGCAAGCCCCAACTCTTCCTGCAATTTTGTCTTGTTGGAGGACTTTTTCTTGCGGAAGTTGGTGGCATCGTAGTTGGTATAGATCTTCGGGTCGGTTTTTGGATTGTAAACCGAATAATCAATTCCGTTGACAATGCCCTGCATGTCAAAATGTCTGGCTGCCAGCAGACCGTTTAAACCCTCTCCGTAATACTCGGTCTGGATCTCATTTGCATAGGAGTCACTCACTGTCGTGATATAGTCCGCGTAGACGAGACCGCCCTTTAACATGTTGGCATCTTTTTTGAATTCCAGCTTGTCCGGAGTGAACAGATCGGATGAAAATCCGGTCAGTCCCTGCATGGTCTTCATATCCCACACACCCTGGAATTTCAGATTGTGGATCGTAATGATGGACTTAATCCCCCAGTAAAAGGAATCTGCCTGGAACTCATTTTTAAGGTACACCGGGATCAGTCCTGTCTCCCAGTCGTGACAGTGGATTAAATCCGGTCTGAAATCGATCGCTTTTAACATGGAAAGCACTGCCTTATCATAATAGCAGAACTTTTCGATGTCATAACGGATATCCCCATAAGGCGTATCGCAGGTAAAATATTCCTGATTGTCGATAAAATAATAGGTGATCCCGTCTAATTCATATTGCAGGATGCCGACATATTTGTTCTGGATATAGCTGCCCGCGCTCATGTAAAAATGGGTCACATAGGTAAATTCACTGCGGTATTTTTCCGGGATACAGCTATAATTCGGAATGACGACACGCACATCCCACTCTGTCTTATCAAATTCCTTCGGAAGTGCACCACAGACATCTGCAAGCCCCCCTGTTTTGATAAACGGTACACACTCTGATGCAGCAAAAAGAATTTTCTTCATAAAAAAGCCCCCTTATCATGATATGGTAGCCAGTGCCTGCTCCAAGTCTTCAATAATATCGTCTACATTTTCAATACCGACGGACAGACGCATCAGATCAGCCGGTACACCAGCCTCTTTTAACTGCTCCTCTGTCATCTGTCTGTGTGTGTGGCTTGCCGGATGCAAAATGCAGGTGCGTGCATCTGCCACATGTGTCACAATGGCGATCATATGTAAATGGTCCATAAAGCGAACGGCGGTCTCTCTGTCGCCCTTTACGCCGAATGCCATGACACCGCAGGTTCCGTTCGGCATATATTTCTGCGCAAGGTCATAATACGGATTACTCTTCAACCCTGCGTAGCTGACCCATGCCACTTTCTCGTGCTGCTCCAAAAACTCTGCCACTTTCATCGCATTCTCGCAATGTCTCGGCACACGAAGGTGCAGTGTCTCAAGACCGACATTCAGTAAAAATGCGTTCATCGGGGATGGAATCGAGCCGAAGTCACGCATCAGCTGTGCGGTTGCCTTTGTGATATAGGCACCCTTGCCGAAGCGCTTCGTATAGGTAATGCCGTGATAGGACTCATCCGGTGTTGTCAGCCCCGGGAACTTTTCGGCGTGGGCTTCCCAGTCGAAGTTGCCGGAATCGATGATCGCACCGCCGATTGCCATGGCGTGTCCGTCCATGTACTTAGTCGTGGAATGGGTTACGATATCTGCGCCCCACTCAAACGGTCTGCAGTTGATCGGGGTTGCAAACGTATTGTCAACAATCAGCGGTACCCCGTGGTCGTGCGCCAGTTTTGCGAATTTCTCGATGTCTAAAATCACAATCGATGGATTGGCGATCGTCTCCGCGAAAACTGCCTTGGTGTTCGGACGGAATGCCTTTGCAAGTTCCTCGTAATCGGCATCCGGATTGACAAACGTACACTCGATGCCCTGTTTTTTCATCGTCGTTCCAAACAGGTTAAAGGTTCCGCCATAGATGGAGTTCGAACATACAATATGATCCCCGGCCTCACAGATGTTAAACAGTGCATAATAGTTTGCCGCCTGACCGGAGGAAGTCAGCATGCCTGCCACGCCGCCCTCCAGCTCCGTGATCTTAGCCGCCACAGCGTCATTGGTCGGATTCTGCAATCTGGAATAAAAATATCCGGATTCCTCCAGATCAAACAGCCGTCCCATCTGTTCGCTGTCGTCGTACTTAAATGTGGTGCTCTGATAAATCGGAAGCACACGCGGCTCGCCGTTCCCCGGATGCCAGCCGGATTGGATACACTTAGTCTCAATTCTGTAATTATTCTCCATGATGTCTGTTAACTCCTTCTATTCACTTGTTCGTATAGTTAGTTTGCACGCATATTTGCTTTTACACGTCGTTTTAAATTGGCTGCCTCAAGCGGGGCATATAAAATATCCTGCACCTGCCCGCTCATAACCGCATGTTTTACCTGCTGCATATTGCCCTCCGCGCAGACGGCAATGACAGGTATCTGCTCCCCCGAAAGCACATGCGCCACTTTTTCCCAGATGCTGCTTCCGTCATCTGACAGATCCGATACATCCACATAAAATGCCAGCACCTGTCTCATATCCATCTGTGCGCACGCTTCGATATCAGGAATTACCTGGATATCGGCAGAGGGTGGATATGCAAACGAGAGCATGCTTGACACATTCCTGGAGCGGGAAAATACAAGCACGGTGTGTGCGCTGCCGGAAACCTCACTCATGACGCCGTATTCCGAGCAGCAGTTCTTTCCGTCTTTTTTGGAGGAATAAAGCGCTTCGTCCGCCTGGTGGAACAATGTCTCATAATCGGTCTGCTGTCCCTCTGAAAAAGCAAGTCCCCCATAAAATTCATTCTAGCTAGCACACATTAAAATGCTACTATATTAAATCATAGCATTAAACTATTACGTTTTCAAGGTTTTCGCCATTTTTCCGAAAGGCTTACGAAAATGTGGTTTTTTCCACAAAAAAAGCTCCAGTACCAAAACGGTGCCGAAGCTTTTGCTTACTGTTTTAAATTATTCATCCCAGTTGTGATATACTTCCTGTACATCATCATCCGCATCTAACAGATCTAAGATACGATTGATATTTGTCAGATCTTCCTCTGCAGTCAGCTCTACATAATTCTGTGGGATCATGGTGACTTCTGCCTGTGCCATCGCAATCTTCTCTGCCTCTAATGCTGCACGTACTGTCTCAAAATCATCCGGTGTGGTCAGCACTTCAAAGCTGTCCTCCTCCTCGGAGAAATCTTCTGCGCCAGCGTCTAATGCCATCATCATCAGGTCGTCAGCATCCATCTCACACTCTTCTTTGTCGATGATAATCTGACCCTTCTCATCAAACATATAAGATACACAACCCTGGGTACCGATGCTTCCGTGTCCCTTGGTAAATGCATTTCTGACATTTGCTGCAGTACGGTTCTTGTTGTCGGTCAGACATTTTACGATGATTGCTGTACCGCTCGGACCGTAGCCTTCGTATGTACAGTACTCGTAATTGACGGAGTTGCCGTCTCCGGCTGCTTTTTTGATACCGCGATCGATGGTATCGTTCGGCATGTTGTTGGTCTTTGCCTTAGCAATCACCTGTGCTAACTTATAGTTGTTGGCAGGATCCGGACCGCCCTCTTTTACAGCGACAGCAATCTCTCTACCGATGATGGTAAAAATCTTACCTTTTGCTGCGTCGTTTTTTTCCTTCTTGTGCTTAATATTTGCAAATTTTGAATGTCCTGACATAATTCTCTCTCCTCTAAACTGTAACTACTCGGCTTACTATTCTACCACCGTTTTATCATCACGGCAAGCCTCTTGTTCATTTTCCGGGTGCAAAGCCTCTTCTTCCGGCAATTTTGTCACTAAAACGCTCTTGATTATCTTATTTTCTACCGACTGTATCTCAAACATATAGCCGTAGGCTGTCGTGGAAAATACTTCGTTGTCATTCGGGATCTTATCGATCAGAGAGATCAAAAATCCGTTAAGTGTCTCAAACTCATCCTCCGCGACATCGGTGATACCCAGCACCTCCAACACTTCTTCAAAGGACGCCATACCACTCATGCGGTAACATCCATCGGATAATTTCTCGATGGTCTGCTCCTCGGTATCGTGCTCATCCTCAATGTTGCCGACAATCTCCTCGAGAATATCCTCCATCGCCACAATGCCGGATGTCTGTCCATATTCATCGACCACGATAACCAGATGGCTCTTCGCCGACTGCATGCCGGTGAATAACGTGTTGATATTGCGCGTCTCCGGGATAAAATCCACCTCGCGGATCAGCCCGTCGATATCCTTGACTGGTTTGCCCAAAATCGACTGGTCAAGCACGCACTCTAAGGCATCTTTGATATGTAACACGCCGATGATATTGTCTAAATCGTCCAGATAAACCGGGAATCTGGAATAGCTGGAGTCCTGCATGAAGGTGAGTGCCTCAAGGAACGTCTTCTCGCCGTCTAACGCTACGATATTCTTGCGGTGCGTCATGATGTCCTTGGCTTCCTTGTCGCCGAACTCGAAGATGTTGTGTATCATCTCCGCCTCGTTGGCAAGCAGCACGCCCTGCTCGTG
>CAVCFM010000460.1:0-768 GCA_963601305.1 bacterium
GACAGGTGGTCCCTCACATATTTTTTGACCGTGTCCGTCATATCGGAGGAGCTTTCCAGAAGCTGTTGTTCCAGAAGTTCATCCCGGTTATGTTGGGACATGGCAAGAGCCGGGACTTCACGGACTGCTTTTTGCAGTTCTGTTGTCAGCAAGGCAGTGTCGATCGGCTTTAGGAGATAAGAAAAAATATGCATATTTAAAGCTTTTTGGGCATAATCAAAGCGTTGATGCCCGGTCAGGACGATGACGACGGGATGAAAACCGTTGTCATTCATCCATGCCACCAGATCCAGCCCACTTTCACGGGGCATTTCAATATCAGTCATTACAATATCGATATTTTCGGAACCCTCAAGGATCTGCCTGGCCTGAAGAGCGCTGTAGGCAGCGAACTGCTTTTCAATTCCGAGACTGTTCCAGTCTGTATTTTCAACAATTCCCTTCACAATATAATACTCATCATCCACGATTAAAATATTCATCAGATTCTTCAGACTCCTTATATGGAATATATAAAACCTCAATGTCAATGCGTGCACCCATTCCGGGTTCATTGGAAAAAGAGATGCTGCCCTGTTCGTGATACAATATCTCCATTCTTTTTAAAATATTATAGATACCTATTTTGTGTCCGTCAACAGAGTCGATGGGACCAGTTTTGGATGCACGGAAAATGCGCAGCTGTTCCTCGCTGTATCCGTCGCCGGAGTCGATGTGGGTCAGGTGGACATAGGTTTTTCCGTCTTTTTGAAGGGGATATCCCTGAAT
>CAVCFM010000460.1:778-2124 GCA_963601305.1 bacterium
CGCCCATGACAAGGTTGTATTTGATGGTATTCTCCGTCAGCATCAACAATAGGATCGGGAAAATAGAGGCATCAAGACAGGCGGGATCTACGTCGCAAGTGTACGTGAGACATCCCGGAAACCGTATGGATGTCAGCTCAATATAGTTTTCGACATAGTGCAGTTCCTCGGACAGGGGAACATTATTGCGCGTGCTTAAGGTGTAGCGTAAATGATCGGATAAGGTCTGCATCATCCGGTTGGAAAGAATTTTGCCATCCTTGCTGTCCTGCAGGGTATAGATGGTCTGCAGACAGTTGATCAGAAAGTGAGGCGCGATCTGCGATTTCAGATATTGCAGCTCGAATTGAGATTTGGCAATTTTCTCTTCATAAATATCAATCTGTAACTGCTGGATCTCGTCGAGCAGATTATTTAATGTCTCGCTGATTTCAATGACTTCGGAACATTTTTCTTTGGAATAGTCAATTCTTGCATCGTAATGCCCCTTCTTGAATCTGGTCGATATCTGTTGGATAAAAGAGAGGGGCTTGGCGAGGTAGCGGTTCATTGACAGCATCAAAAGAGTAAGGAACAGCAGGAGAAACAGTGTGCTAAAAAAGATACCGCGATAGACGGGAGCGATGGATTTGTTGATTTCCTCCATTGGGATCAGCGCAGTAACATAGTAATCGCAGAAGGAAAGCGTAGTGGACACATCGAGGTAGCGCACATGGTTGTTCCCGGAAATGATTTTTGAAGAACCGATATCTGCCACAGGCGCAAAGGAGTTTTTGATCTCATCGGACGGATTGAGGGCATTTCCGAATTCATCTACATAGTAAAAAGAGCTGTCAAATGCGGTCAGGTCGCGGAAAGAGCTTGTAAGCGTGTCGAGTTTGCTCCATGCACCGACATAGCAGTAGGGATAGCTGATGATCCGCACGAGATAATAATCGCCGTCAAGCTGTACAAAGTACCATTTATCGAGTGTTAAATCCCCTGTTGCGTCATTTGCGATGGCATCGCGCAGGGTGCTGGAGATATAAGTATCACAGCAGTGCTCGGAAGCATTATAGTAGCGCGATACATAGGAATCTGTTTTTGGGGCATAGACGAATATTCCATTGACATCGGAGAGATAAGGCAGAATGTTGGACAGCAGATTTTTTACACGCACCTGATAAAGTGGCGTTTTGGTTGCATCGTTTAGTGTGATGAGAGTTTCGATGTCGACATCGGTGCCGGCATAGCTGATCATGCAGGACTCCGCGGTGGCAAGATGGCTGCTTAACTGGTCGTTATAATTGATCAGAATTTCCTGAAAGTTGTTGTAGGTATTCTTGATCAGAATCTGTGAATAATAG
>CAVCFM010000461.1:0-2024 GCA_963601305.1 bacterium
TATAAAATGTGGAAAGCACAACGCCAAGTGCCGTCATCATCGCTGCCACTGCCAATTTTTTTACACTTATTTTCATCTTAAAACTCCTCCGTCACTCTTTTATCTATAAAATGTCAATATATTCGCCTGCCAGCGCCTTATTCATGCTGCGCACCGCACAGAATTTGCCACACATGGAACAGGGATCGTCATGTTCCGGTTTTCTGTCCTCCCGGATCTGTTTTGCAGTCTCCGGATCAATGGCACATTCCCACTGTGCCTCCCAGTCTAATTTTCTTCTGGCATCTGCCATCTTATCATCCAGCTCTCTCGCACCTCTGACACCTTTTGCAATGTCTGCCGCGTGCGCCGCAATCTTGGATGCGATGATTCCCTGTTTGACATCCTCCACGTTCGGAAGTGCCAGATGCTCCGCCGGTGTCACATAACAAAGGAACGCTGCCCCGTTCTGCGCGGCGATGGCTCCTCCGATTGCGGAAGTGATATGGTCGTATCCCGGTGCAATATCTGTCACCAGCGGTCCTAACACATAAAACGGCGCCCCCATGCAGATGGTCTGCTGGATCTTCATATTGGCTGCAATCTGATCCATCGGCATATGTCCCGGTCCCTCGACCATCACCTGCACATCCTTTTCCCAGGCACGCTTTGTCAGCTCGCCAAGCCGTACCAGCTCCTCAATCTGGCATACGTCGGAGGCATCTGCCAGACATCCCGGTCTGCAGGCATCTCCCAGTGAGATCGTCACATCATGCTCCCTGCAGATTTCTAAAATCTCATCGAAATACTCGTAAAACGGATTTTCCTCCCCGGTCATGCACATCCATGCAAATACCAGTGAGCCCCCGCGGGAAACGATGTTCATTTTGCGCTTATGCTGTTTTATCTGCTCGATGGTTTTCCTCGTAATCCCGCAATGTAAGGTCACAAAATCCACACCGTCCTCTGCGTGCAGGCGCACCACGTCGATAAAATCCTTTGCCGTCAATGTCGCCAGATCGCGCTGATAGTGAATGACAGAGTCATATACCGGCACGGTACCGATCATTGCCGGACATTCCGCGGTCAGCTTTCTGCGGAACGGAATGGTATTACCGTGTGACGACAGATCCATAATGGCATGTGCACCCATATTTACGGCTGCCATCACCTTCTCCATCTCCACATCATAATCCTTGCAGTCCTTTGAAATACCGAGATTGACATTGATTTTTGTGCGAAGCATTGAGCCGACTCCCTCCGGGTCAATGCACTTGTGATTCTTATTTGCACAAATCACGACTTTTCCTTCAGCGACAAGCGGCATCAGTTCTTCCACGCTCATGCGTTCCTTTTCTGCCACAATCTTAAGTTCCCGCGTCACGATTCCCTTGCGGGCTGCTTCCATCTGTGTTGCATACTGTTCCATACATACTCCATTTCTGCAAAGGGACATTCTCGCCGGGTTTTTGCTTAAAATCAAAAGAACTCGGTCGCAGTTACGCCGACCGAGTTCTCATCTATCATCGATTCTCATTCCGCTCCCTACGACAGTATTAACTGACAGGTTCAAAGAGTCAGGTTTTAACCTTCTCAACCGCTTATGCCGACAATTTATATCTGCACGCGCAGTCCCTCTGCGTATTTATTCTTTTTATTACGTCTACTACCTTACCCCACCCGCATCCGTTTGTCAACGGTTATTTGCGGGATACTAACCCCTTTTCCCAATACACTGTTTAGGACAGGTCTCTGCACACCTTCCGCAATGAAGGCAATGATTCTGATTGATCTTAACCGGAACCGAAGATATATCAATACATTTTTGCGGACAGACCGAATAGCATAATTTGCATCCAATGCAGCCTTCACCCACATAATACCCATTCTGCACTGCCTTTGTTTCTCCGATTGTTATCGTATCCCTCACAATCTTTGACGGATTGCTGATGTCAAAATATTCGCCCTGCGCTTCATACAGCCAGAATACTTCGATTGCCTCTCTCGTATCACCCGGATATATTTCTTTCATGTATGGATTTTTC